>NZ_JAGHZH010000057.1:0-6100 GCF_017746885.1 Roseofilum sp. SBFL
ATTTTTCTGCGCCGTTGCGGATTTCGCAATCTTTGAAGTTAGGCTTTCTGTTTCCATCGTCGCGGGTGGGTCAGTGACCCATTTCATTCTACTGTAAAGCCGTCCTAAAAGGACGGGGTTTTAGACCCATTTTTCTGATAACACACATAAAGCCAGAAAACTGCTGTATCAAGTCCCTTAAAACAGTTGTCATTGCTACCGTTCTAGAAGCAATCGCCAAGACTAAGGAGATTGTTGGGATTGCTTCATTGCGCTCCACGGCCTTTGCAATGACTTCATCATCATTGACGTGCCGGACTGGATATGAGCAGTCCTTAAAGCTTAAAGTCTTTGAGGTTCAATCCGTTTATCTTTAACGATCTTCCTCATCCCCTTCGAGTTGAGCGCGGTATTCTGAGGCTGAGAGTAAGCCATCTAGTTCTTCCTTCTCATCAATCCGGACTTTGATTAACCATCCATCTCCGTAAGGATCGTCACCAATATTTTCGGGGTTTTCCAGTAGCTCTTCATTGCATTCAAGGACGGTTCCCACAACGGGAGCCTTAAGGTCTTCAACCGCTTTCACCGATTCAATTGAACCGAAAGATTCTCCTTTTTCTAGAGCATCTCCGACTTCTGGCAATTCAAGATGAACAATATCACCGAGTTGATCGATCGCAAAGGCACTCAGTCCAATCGTGGCAATCTCGCCATCAAGCCGCACGTACTCATGGCTGTCCAGGTATTTTAGATCGTCTGGATATTCTAATTCCATAGAAACTTCCTATTTTTTTCGACTAATCTCTAATGGTTATATATCAGGATTTGGGTATGATCGGCCCATATTCATTTAATTTTCAGAGATGATTCGTCAAAAGTGGCGATCGCCCCTTACCCCTTACCGACTACCCATTACTGATTACCCATTACCGATTACCCATTCATGAGTCGAAAGCTCTTACAGCGATTAAAAGAAACCATCCTTGTGGTTGACGATGAACCAGATAATCTGAGTTTACTGAATCGGATTTTGGTGAAGCAGGGATATCGAGTCAAGGTAGCCTCTAATGGCAAGGAGGCTTTAAGCTCTATCCAAGCTGGGTCAATAGATTTAGTGCTGTTGGATGTGATGATGCCCGATATGAATGGGTATGAGCTTTGTCAACATCTAAAATCTATAGAATTAATTGCCGATGTCCCCGTGTTGTTTATTAGCGCCATGGATGAAACCCTCAGTAAAGTTAAAGGGTTTGAAGTAGGGGCAGTCGATTACATTAGTAAGCCGTTTGAGCCAGTGGAAGTAGTAGTGCGGATTGAGCATCAGCTACGATTGCGTAAATATCAACAGAAGTTAGAGGAACAAAATGCCCAGTTACAGTTACTTCTAGACACCACTGAAGCTCTGAGTGATACCATTGATATTGAGTCTGCCTTAGAGAAGGTACTCGCCCAAATTTGTCATACGATTCATTGGGATTTTGCAGAAGCTTGGATGCCAACTCAGGGGGGAACTCAGTTACGCTTAAGTCGGGGTGGATATAGCCATATTCCGCAATTTGAGGGGTTTCGTCATCTAAGTGAGGCGATCGCCTTTACCCCCCATGAAGGGTTACTCGGACGGGTTTTGATCTCTAAAGAGTTGGAATGGATTGAGGATATCTCGCAAACTACGCGTACGATCTCTCCCCGAATGCAGCAAGCCAAAGAGGTGGGTTTGAAGGGAGCTTTAGCTATACCCATTTGTTGGCAGAGGGAAGTGTTGGCGGTATTGATCTTTTTTTCGCGATCGCCCTATTCTCCTGAGCAGCGTTCCTTAACTTTAGTCCAATCCGTCGCCAACCAGTTAGCGTCCTTAATGCGACGCAAACAAGCAGAGGCTGATTTACGCCACGCCAATCAAGAGTTAACTCGTTTAGCTACCCTCGATGGTTTAACTCAAGTCGCCAACCGGGGACATTTCGATCAAGTATTAAGTTATGAATGGTCGCGATTGTTGCATCAGATGCAACCTCTATCCTTGATTTTAGCCGATGTGGATTATTTTAAACGCTATAACGACTGCTATGGTCATTTAGCTGGGGACGACTGTTTGCGCAAAGTGGCTCAGGTGATGGCAGAGGCAGTTAGACGCTCCAGAGATTTAGTGGCTCGATATGGGGGGGAAGAGTTTGTTATTTTATTGCCGAATACTGATAGTATAGGCGCTCTCCAGGTTGCCGAACGCATTCATCGGGGAATCGGGGAGCGACAATTGCCTCATGCCAATTCTGATGTACAGCCTTATGTCACCTTGAGCTTAGGGGTTGCCTGTATGGTTCCCAGCATTGCCCGATCCCCAGAAGCCTTGATTGCTAAGGCAGATGCCTCATTATATCAAGCCAAAACTCAAGGGCGCGATCGCATTGTCCTCAATGAAGGCGCTCAGTGAAATGGGTTTGAGGGCGATCGTTGAATGAGACAGAGCATTATTGGCTAAAATCTAACTAGCCAATTCAGCAAAATTCTCTTTACCGATCATGAACTCAGAATCAGTCCTATCCACCAACTCTGATGCTCTACCGCCCCAGATTAAAGAGGTGATGGAGATTCTGCAACAAGACTTACCCACCTTATTTCAGCAGGATATTAACTACAACATTTATACCCCAGATATCCTCTTTGAAGACCCCATCAGTCAATTTAAGGGTAAACTCAATTATCGGATTATATTTTGGACACTGCGCTTTCATGGTCAATTGTTTTTCACCGAGCTATTTTTTGATGTCCATCAGATGCACTTTTTGCCTCCCGAAACCCTGCGCGTAGACTGGACTGTGCGCGGTAAACTGCGAGTTCCCTGGAAGGCAGAGATTAACTTTAATGGTTATTCTACCTATACCTTCAACGACCAAGCTCTGATCGATCGTCATGTCGATACTTGGGATCGTCCACCTCTAAAGATTTTAAAGCAATTTCTCCCGCGATCGACCTCTACTCAAGTAAAATAGCCGAACAACAACCTTACCCATTACCCATTACCCATCAAGGGTGAGGAGGAAATCCTGGTGACACTCGGTCAATTACTTGGCTTTTTCAGTTTAGTTACATCCCTGTATATTCTCTGGATAATACGGGGGATTTTACTACTTGTTTTCACTGCGATTGTACTGGCGACTGCCCTCAACCGTGGAGTGCGTCTGGTGCAAAAATTCGGCCTCAATCGAGGATTCTCGGTTTTAGTCACCATCAGTGTTACCTTTCTCTGTTTTTTGTTCTTCTATTGGATTATTGTTCCTCCCTTCATTGAACAATTTCAAATTCTGATTAATCTGATCCCGACTGGACTCGAACAACTGCGAATTCTGCTCTACCAATGGAGAGCAAATACTCCCTCTTGGTTACCAGAACCTCCTGATTTATCCAGTGGATTTCAACAAATTCAACCCTTCCTGACCCAAGTCTTTGGCAACTTCTACTCCTTCTTTTCTAACTCGATCATTGCTGTGGGTCAATTGCTGTTGGTGATTGTCTTAACCTTAATGTTTTTAGGCGATCCTCTTTCCTATCGTCAAGCTTTAGTTCGTCTTTTTCCCTCCTTTTACCGGCGGCGAGCTGATAGCATTTTAGCCGAATGTGAAATCGCTTTAGATAATTGGTTTGGGGGCATTATTATCAACTCCCTGTTCATTGGTACACTCAGTTTTATCGGATTATCCATCATTGGAGTACGCTTAGTTTTAGCTCATGCATTATTGGCGGGATTACTCAATTTTATCCCCAATATTGGGCCAACTTTAAGTGTTGTTTTACCGATGACTGTTTCCCTCTTAGATACTGGTGGATTCCTCAAAGCTGGGGCAGTTTTGATTTTATATGTCGTTGTTCAACAAGTGGAAAGCTATTGGTTAACGCCCACGGTGATGGCCAAACAAGTCTCCCTGTTGCCGGCAGCAACGCTCCTGGCTCAACTTATTTGTTTACAGCTTTTTGGTATTATTGGTCTGTTCTTAGCCCTTCCTTTAGCAGTCATTGCTCAGGTCTGGATTAAACGACTTCTGATCGAAGATATTCTTGACCAATGGGTATTAGAAAATCCCGATTCACCTTTAGCTGCCGTTCTCCAAGGATCGGGAGATAATTCGGGAGATAATAGAGATGAAAGTGTTCAAGAGAGTTTACCTGAGCCTGAAGTGTCAGAACTCTCTTGCCAAGAAAAGGAAGATCGAGACCAATTAGAATAAGTTAAACAAATTAAATCGATAGCCAACTCCTAATACAATCCCGACTTCAGTTTTACTATCAACAAACCCCGCATTCACCCGCACTGTTCCCATGAAATCTCTGGATAAAGGAATATCAACACCCCCAACCACTAACCCATGAAACCGCAATTCGTCTTGAGTGGTCACTAAAGTTCCTCCACCTAAAAACGGCATAGCAACGACTTCTTGAGTCTGGGGATTTCTGATGGGAATTTCACCAGTTAGAGCAAACATACTTTCTGTTTGCTTGCCAAAAGAGGTGGCATTATGCAAAGTTAGATATTCACTCAACGCTCCTTTACTCATTAAAGAAAATCCACCACTGCCTAGAGCCGTTTCTCCATCGCTTAAGCCAATGGTTCCGCCAATGCCGAAATAACTACCTACGGCTGGTGTTGGATCGGATGTGCTGGTTTGTTGTGCGGTGGTTGGATCGGGTTCGGCTAACTCATTATTGGGTAGAGGATATGTGGGTAAAGGGGGAGGAGGTTCTGGTAGAACAGGATTTTCTAAAGGAACAGGTTCAAGTTGTTTTTCTGCCCTGACTGGCTGGTATTCTAGAGGACTTCCTGTTGTTTGCTTTAGGGTAGAATTTGGGTCTTCTGCGGGTTCAGTAGCCGTGACGCTGACATAGTTGCCATACATTACCCCATTGCTTTGAGCTTGAGCCAATTGTACGGGGTAAATTGCCCCAACGATCGCCCCCCAGAAGGCCAGTAATCCGATCGCTTTACACCCTGTATGGTTCATCGTTTCTCCTTTGGGTTGATGGTCGTAATTATTAGTTATTATATTTTCCAACATGAAGCGCTGTAAATTCCAATTATTATAACCCAAAAGTAGAGGTGATTGTTATAATGGAAGGCCCGTTCCTATGTAATTGATAGCCATCTGTGAAACCCTATCCCATTGTAGAAACATTTCATTCTATCCAAGGAGAAGGCTATTGGGTGGGACGAAATGCTTTTTTTATTCGCCTCGGAGGCTGTGATGTGGGCTGTTGGTTCTGCGATACGAAAGAATCTTGGCCTGTGGACAAACATCCCCAATATTCCATTGAGCAATTGGCTGAAGCTGTTTTAGTGGTCAATCCGAGTATGATTGTGATTACTGGAGGAGAGCCGTTAATGCATAATTTGGATGAATTAACCCAGGGCTTAAGGTCTTTGTGCCATCTCCCTTTACACTTAGAAACCTCTGGCGCTTATCCCTTTTCGGGGACATTTGATTGGGTGACGTTTTCCCCGAAACAGTCTAAATCTCCCGATCGCAGTATGGGCACTTATGCAGATGAGTTAAAAGTGGTGATTACTGGGCCAGAAGATCTAGACTGGGCCAAGGAACAAGCTCAGTTCGTGAAGCCTAACACAGTCAAATTTTTACAACCGGAATGGAATAGCCCAAAAACCATTGATTTAGCAATGCAGTTTGTTTTACATCACCCAGACTGGCGCATAAGTTTACAAACCCATAAGTTTTTGGGTTGTCCTTAATAATTGACTGAATGATGAACATTCCATTTCAGCCCGATCGCACTGAAATCGATTGCTGGAAGCACAAAATAGATGTTGCTAATGAGCATAATGTCTTTTGCCACTGCCATCAGTGTGGCTATGAATGGGTGATTTTTGCGGAAAATCAGGCTTGTCCAGATGGTAATGATAGATATTTTATTCACTTCAACTGCCCGGTGGCGATCCCAACTGAGCTGCGATCGCCATCTCATCTTTTAGCTATGATATGCAATCTAGAATCGACGGGCTAGTTGCCGATGGGTATGGAGATTTCCAACTCAGTGCCTTTACCCAATTGAGAAGTACAGGTAATCTTACCGCCATGTTTTTGGGCAATGATTGATTTAGCGATCGCCATTCCTAACC
>NZ_JAGHZH010000058.1:0-32886 GCF_017746885.1 Roseofilum sp. SBFL
TAGCGATTTTTTGGGCAAGTAACCCTCTAACCTGATGCTATAGTTATGCGATCGCGACCATTGAGTTGAGGTTTTCAGCAAAATACTACCGAAAAAGGTCGCTATAGCGACCTTTGAACTACCTTGTCACCCCTTGAGGCCTGATCGATATTCCTGGGACGGGCAGCTTTTTGGATGCTACCGGAGACCGGATTTATGACTCTTGGCCGACGACACAGCCGATCGCCTCGGGCGGTTCTGATTGGGAAGCGATCGGTGTTATTCACGCGATATAGGGGTTCGTCGTAGGTAATAGGCACTCTAACAGTAGAGTGCCTCCCCCTTGACAGAGACTTAACTGATAACGATTGCCATTACCTGCACGAAGGACTATTTGAATAGTCCGCTGCCGAGTTGTTTAATGGCGGCTCCCGCTACTTCTGCATAGCTGAGTTGTCCACAGAGGATTTTACTCATGATTCTACTAGCGGCTGGTTGTTTAACGCCTACCCGATAACTGACTTTGGGGAATTTATAAAATACACCACTAATACGAGCAGCCCATTTCATGTCTGCGCCCCATTGTTCGGAAAGGGTTTGGGTATAGGTTTCTAGGGCGTTACCATTGCCACCGATCGCCTGATCGATCGCCTCTGCTGCTTGGACTCCGCTAAAAATGGAGGGACGGATGCCTTCTCCAGAGAGGGGATCGACAATTTGGGCGGCTTCTCCAGCCACGAGGGCGTTTTGAGTGTGCAAGGGGCGATCGCCATCCCACAAGCGCACAGAATGCTCGTGATATTGAACCGTTCCCCCTTGGGCAATGCCACTCGATTGGGTATAGCTCTCTAGAGTCTCTTGGAGCTTTTTAGCATCTCCTCCCTGGAACGCAGTGGCGCTGATTGCATAGCCATCGTTTTGGGGGAAGTTCCAAATAAATCCATTTTTGAGGCTGCCAAAATCAAAGTGTAGGGGAGGGGTTTCCTCAAGGGTTAGCCCAGAGATGTGTAAAATGCCTGCCCGTTTTTCTTTACCCTGTTTGACTTTAAGCCATTTAGCCATCGGTCCTTTGGCTCCATCAGCAGCGATCAGATAGCGGCCTTCGATCGCTCCTTTGGCAGTTTTTAGCTCCCAGCGATCGCTTTTCCACTCAATTCCCGTTACTGGGGTGTCATCCTTAAGAACTGCTCCTTGATTTTGAGCCTGTTTGACCAGAAACTCATCGAAGCTATCCCGGCGCACGATGAACATCTGTTTTTCTTGTAGCTTGACGTTCACCGGATCGTCGAGTTGCCAGGTGTAGCGTAGTTGGTTCACCTTCAAGCTAATGACAGGGTCGAGATCAAAGTCAAAATATTCGGCGATCGCTGGAGACACTCCCCCACCACAGGGTTTATACCGAGGAAGAGCTGCTTGTTCTACGATCGCCACAGAACGGCCCCGTTTGGCTAAATGATAAGCCGCTGTTGCCCCAGCCGGCCCTGCTCCAACAATCATGCAATCAAACATAGGATAACTTTCTTCCAGATTTTGACAACTGTACAATAACACTCATTAACCAGTTTTTCGGGTTGTATTCCGGCAAGTTCTGCTGGAGTTTTTTCGCCCTTTTCTCAACATTTTCCTTGATTTTTCAGATTTTTTTATTTCCCTCAACAAATAAGTAGTATCACTGAACTCAAAATCAACAATCAGAGATTAATATAAGAACAAACGACGACTTCATCAAAATTTCATAAAGGCTATCGTAGTCTTACGGAATATCAAAGGAGAAAAGGATTATGACTTGGGATGTTTGCCTTGAATATGCCAATGGAAATCAAACCCTACTCAAAACCTATCGCCATCGGGAAACAGCACTCAAGCTTATTGATTTGATCTATTCGACCTATGGCTATCCCATGCATGTTGCTTATATTGTGCGTCCAAGCCAAGCCAAGTCAGCGTTGAACTTAGTTGTTCCCGCTTAACCGGGTAGGCAAGCGGGGGAAAAGAGACCGCAATCTTAGACTTTGGTAATATCTTTCTCTTTGTCAGCCAACAGATCGTCAATTTTCTTAATATATTTGTCTGTTAGCTTTTGAATCTCATCTTGTAAATTCCGAGATTCATCCTCAGTAATGTCACCATTTTTCTCTTTCTTGCGAGTATCATCAATTCCTTGACGACGATTATTGCGCACAGAAACTCGGCCTTCTTCTGCTAACTTGGCCACTTGTTTGACCAACTCTTTACGGCGTTCTTCAGTTAATTGAGGAATATTCAATCGCACGCATTGACCATCATTATTAGGGGTTAATCCTAGATCCGATAGAGAAATCGCTTTTTCAATCACATTTAACGATCCTTTATCGTAGGGTTGAATCATAAGGGTACTCGAATCCGGGGTACTAATATTCGCCAGAGATTTTAGAGGAGTCGGCGTACCATAATATTCAACCATCACTCGGTCTAGAAGCGAACTATTAGCCCGTCCAGTCCGAATGGTATTAAAAGAATGGCGAGTAGACTCAACGGCCTTCTGCATTAACTCTTCAATATCACTTAATTGCACAGGAACCTCCTACAACTGTTCCAACTGACTCTCCCATGACGGCGCGACGAATATTGCCTTTCACCGACAGGTCAAAGACCAAAATGGGAATATCATTATCTTTACACAAAGCGATCGCCGTACTATCCATCACTTGCAATTCGTGAGCCAAAACATGCTGATAAGTTAAGCTCTCATAGCGTTTAGCTTCTGGATTAGTTTTGGGGTCGCTATCATAGACACCATCGACCTTCGTCGCCTTAAAAATCACCTCGGCATTAATTTCGGCTGCCCTTAAAGCAGCCGTAGTATCGGTGGTAAAGAACGGATTGCCCGAACCTGCACCAAAAATGACCACCCGTCCCTTTTCTAAATGACGCATGGCTCGACGACGGATATAGGGTTCTGCCACTTCCTGCATGGCGATCGCCGTTTGAACCCGAGTCGGGACATCCATTTGTTCTAGGGCATCTTGTAAGGTCATGGCATTCATCACCGTGGCAATCATACCAATATAGTCGGCTGTTGCCCGCTCCATCCCAGCGGCTGCCCCTTTCACACCCCGAAAAATATTTCCTCCACCAACGACAATGGCGATTTGTATGCCACTCGATACAACTTCTGCCACTTGTTCGGCAATATTATGCACGATCGCGGGATCAATGCCATAGGCCAGGCTTCCCATTAAGGCCTCACCACTAAGTTTGAGTAATATGCGCTGATAACCTGTCCCCATGCCTAGACTCTGTAATCTCCAGATCGATGATTGAATACAAATTGCTCTCACCTAAGATAGCAGATGTTGACAATCTTCCCGAAGAGTTTTTTCAGGGTCTAGAATTTGGCTCAGGAGCGCCATTGAATGGGAGTACCAACTAAGGATTCGGGAATGGAATAGGTTACCGGTTCTCCTTGTAACACTTGGGCGATCGCCCCACGGATATCTTCAATCCACTGCTTTACTGCGCTCTGCTCTTGAGTCATCCCCCGGCGATAACATAATTTCCCCTCATGATTGAGCAGAAACATTTCTGGAGTCTGGGTTGCCCCAAAACTTTTGGCCACATCTTGAGTCACATCCCGTAGATAGGGAAAATTAAGCTGATGGTCTTGAGCAAAGACTTTCATTTGCTCAAAATTTTCCCCTGAATTCTTGGAACCCTGATTGGCATTCATCCCCACCAAGGTCATCCCTTGAGATTCTCTTTCTTGCTGAAGTTGCTTCAAAGCCTCAAGAAGCTCGATAACATACGGGCATTGGTTACCCATAAATAGTACGCCAATCACCTGATATTTTTCCATATAGCGAGCCAGATGATGCACCCGATCATCCACACCTGGTACTTCAAAATCTGGCGCATAGCTACCGATGGGAGTTCCCATGTCTTCCATGACCACCATGCTCAAAACCTGTATAAATAACTATTCAAACAAGTTAACAAGAAACCGTATCCTCTGTAAACCAGATAGTCGTGAGACTAAATGGAGGATCTCCAATATAGACTTACTTGGAAAATTATGATATGGTATGCTATTTAAAAATAATCTAGATTAAGGTAAAGATCTATGTTAGCGGTAAACAAACAAATTGTCACCGACGAGGCAATGCGCCCGGTTGCCGTGTTAATCGATTATCAAGACTGGCAAAAAATTGAGAAGCTATTAGAGAATGCTGAATGGTCGGGCAAAGAAGATTTCGATATAGCCAAATATGCTGGTGCAATTCAATTGGGAAAAGACCCTTTAGAATACCAGAAGGAAATCAGGGGCGAATGGTAGTGGTAGAACTGTTAATTTTGTTAGATACTAATGTAGTATTGTATTACTTAGGCAATCGTTTAAGAGACCCCTTACCTATGGGAAAATATTTGGTGTCTGTAATTACGGAGATCGAACTTCTATCTTATCCAACAATCAGTAAAAGTGAAGAACTTATCGTTAGAGATTTTTTAGATAAAATCACAGTAGTTGGACTCACAAATAATATTAAAGAATTAGGAATTTCATTCCGAAAAAAACACAGGTTAAAGCTGCCCGATGCTATAGTTGCGGCAACGGCAAAGAGCCTAAATGCAAATTTGTTGACAAACGATCTGAAACTGAGGAGTCTGACAGAGATTCATAGTGAGTCAGTATCGATGTCTTGATGAGAGTATCTTTTAGTCATAAACGAGGCGATCGTCTTCAGAAACGGGGAATTGATGCCGCTCAACTGATGTAATATCCTGGGTTCTCCAATGAACGAAAGAAGCCCAATCTAACTATTACAGTGAGTTGGGCTTAAAATATTGCCAAATAAGAAGCGATCGCTATTTGCAGTTATTCAGCTTGGTCATAGCATCTCTATGCTTCATTTTCCTGGTTTTTCTTCGCTATAGCATTTTTCACTTTTTGTTGTACTCTCTCTTTTTCTTCTGGACTTAATTCCTCAAGATCGCGAGTCACATTAACTCTTGCTGCTTTAATAGCTTCGATGGACTTAAGCAAATCGTCAAGTTCAACCTTGTCTCTTTCATGACGTGCTACTCTCATCGCTGCATCAATAACAGCATTCTTGATGTCTCGACCGCAAACATCTTCAATTTTAGCCAGTTTTTCCAGAGAAGTATCTTTGTCAAACGCTATAGGCAGTTCTTCGACAAGATGTCTTGTCCAAATCTCGCGGCGACAAATTTCATCTGGCATCGGGAAATTGATGTTCCTCACCCGCGTCTCAAATGCTTTGTCATAGTTTTCTACAAGATTTGTGGAAAACAGAACCACCCCGCGAAATTGCTCTAAGCAAATGAGCAACTGACTACGCATCGAATTGATTGCTTGTTCTGACCCTTGAGTGACGTTAGTCAGTCGCTTGGAAAGCAAGGAGTCAGCCTCATCGATGAATAACAAAGCATTTTGTTGTTCTGCTGCTAGAAAAATTGCCTCAACGTTTTTTGGCCCTTCCCCATGATACATGCTTTCAATTTGAGCATAGCTGGCAACTAAAATCTGGCGGTTAATTTTAGAAGATATAGCGTGTGCAGCTAAAGTTTTACCCGTTCCCGGTTTGCCGTGAAAATTAAGTGCCGTGCGGGGAAAAGGTTCTATTTTCCTTAAGCCCCAGTTATCGAACACTTTGGACTCTAAGCGAATTAAGTCAACAGCTAAGAGTAGGTCTTCTTCCACTTTTTGAGGGATGACTAACTGCTCGAAAGTAAATAAGGGTTGTTGAGCTTCATACCTTTTGGCACGCTCTTCTGGTGATCAATCAGGATCGCGTTGTTTTTGGGTCGCTTCCTCTTGTTCATTTTGGGAATTGTTTTTTTGAGAGGTACTCAAAAATCCTGAATCTGTGCCGATAGCTATCTGAATATTGTCCAGATCTGTTTGATCGATTAGTTTATTGACAGCACTCAAAAGCCTGGAACGACAAACAGCAGCTATAGATTCGGGCACAGTATCAGGAATGCCTTCGATGGAAAGATCGCGAGATACATTCATTGTTTAAATCTATAAGCGTTTTGCGATTCTAATTGTAGATAGGCATCCGACCACCACTGTGAAGATCTTGTGTTTTCGAGTCAAGTCTGTCATACCTAATCATCCTACTTTTGACAACATGACCTGTATTCTTGTTGAAAACACCTTGTACAAGAACATTTTCACCAGAATCAAGCTTTTCTTTGAAACTAGCCGCTACATTCTGCTCCTGGGTCGCTACAGATGCAACTTCATCTTTCTGAAACCAATTGATAAGGGCTGAGAAAGTTAGGTAACTGATATAAACAACGGTGGCAGCAGCAGCAACAACAGCTCCCGCTCCTACAGCAGTTACTGTTGCCGCACTTGCTGCGTGAATACCTAGATGACTTATAATCCATTTACCGATTAAGAAAGTTGTGATTGGCTCTACCATTTTCTGATTACTCCACAATGATTAAATCTTTCGTACCAAAAGTATCCTCAAGTTCTCGATCCAGCGTTTTGACCACTAGCTTACGACCATACGGTTTTCCATCAGAACAATAAAGAATCTGATTGCTGCTATCCAAAAACATCTGTGCCAAGAATTGACCTTGGGGATGAGGTTGACGCAAAATAGCCCCCTTTTCTATTCTTGAATCGGATGGTCGATCGGTAATAAAATACTGAATTGCATCTTCATATGTCAGAAGTGGTATGACTTCTTGTGTTTTGCGTAAGTCTTGTAACCACTCGCTTAATTGGGAAAGGATCGCTTCGGCACTAGACTTCTGAGACTTTCGCTTTGCTTCATTGGGAGTTATATTGTGATCTCCCGATGAAGTGTCTTTAAAAAACCAGTTCAAAACCATTACATCATTCCTCTGGAGGATCTCGTAAGTGACGAGTTTTTATTAAACTTGCCTCATAACTATGATCTTGTCATCTGATTTTTCTAGCGACAACCAGAGTTAAGAGGGTTTTGAGGGGAATTGGAAAAAACTTTTTTTATCCTCTTTCAGGGCAAAAAGGAGGATTTTGTGGTAAAAAGGGAAAATCCTGTGTTAATGTAGTATAGTTTACAAAAATATAGCCCGCTCTCATAAGATGGATATTCAAGAAGTCTTACAATTGACGGATGCCCTGGTATTTGCCAAAACGGGACAGCATCTTTACTCTTTGCAAAAAGCTATCTTGGAAGGCACTTGGAATGGAAAAAAGTACCCAGAAATTGCCGAAGCCTGCAATCGGGATTACGATCATGTGAGGAAGGTAGCTGGGGAATTGTGGAAGTTAATATCTGAGGAATTGGGAGAAAAAATTGGGCAATCAAACTTTCGTGCTGCAATGGAGCGATACCAAATTTCTAATATTTTCAATTATGGTAAGTTCATACAAAGTCATTGGTCCAACATAATATCCGTCTGTGGGGAGGGTTTACATTCTACGGAAGTGACAAAAAACCGAACTACGGCGAACCCAGACAGCGTTAGCCCCAAAAAACTCTACAATTTAATAGACGCTCCTAAGTACGATCGCCTCAAAAACCGCACCGCAGAACTCACGACTCTTAAACAATGGATACTCGAAGACCATACCCCAATTGCGATCGTCACGGGGTTACCAGGTATCGGCAAAACCGCTCTAGCATTGGAACTCGTCGAACAAACTAAAGAGACATTCGATCGCATCCTCTGGCGCAGTCACGGTCAATTTCTCAGCCTCTCATCCCTACAAACCAATATAATTGAGTTCTTCTCTGAAGGCCAAACCCCCACAGAACGACCTCTCCTAGATTATCTGCGATCGCATCCCAGCCTGATCGTCCTTGATGATATGGAAGAAGTGTTTATCCCTGGAGAACTCGCGGGGACTTACCGCTCGGAGTACGAAAACTACGGCAAATTCCTCAAACAACTCGCAACTTTTCCCCATCAAAGTTGCCTCCTACTCCTGAGCCAAGAAAAACCGATAGACTTTGCCGCTCTAGAAGTGGAGAACTGTCGCAGCTTACAGCTCAAGGGTTTAGGTGCGTCGGCAGAGGAAATATTGCAGTCTAGGGAGTTGAACGATCGCGATCGCTGGTTGGAACTGATCGAACGCTACAGTGGCAACCCCTCCTGGTTAAAGCTCGTTGCCGCCACCCTAGTGGAATTATTTAACGGTAATGTCGCTAAACTCTTATCTTGCCCAACCGTATTTTTAGGAGATTTAGAACCGATTTTGCGATCGCATTATCAACGACTGTCCGACTCAGAACAATTAACTCTCTCTTGGTTGGCAGCTCAAGACGAGGCTGTAGAGATGACCAAAAAGCCAGAAGAGCTTCCCTTCTCGCAGCAAGACTTTTGGCAGGCTCTCAAATCTCTGCAAAGACGGTGTGCGATCGAAAAAGCAACAGGCGATCGCAATCATACTTCTAGCTTCACCCTTGAGCCAGTCATCAAGGAATATGTCAAAAATCAATACTGATGATCGGGGATGGCTATAGTGCGAGAGTTTATACCATTTCCCTTTAAGCCTGCCATTAATCGCAGTTTCATAAAGAAATGGTATGACCCGATCGCTCCTTTCATATTTTCACACTTGCAGCAGTAATAACTCATGGTGCTGTGAGCAATATGACTATATTAATTAGAACATCAGATAGGATCATTGAATGGATCTTGTAACTGCATCTCATGGCACATATCGAGGTAGCTAATCTTGCAAAAACTCAGATAACTTAGATGAAATCGTTTGAGCAATTTCTGTAGCAGCTAATCTATTTCCCGCAATATTCCAATGGCTATCATTGGGTCGATATAGGCGAGTTGTTTCGGATGCCTGTTGGAAAGGTTCTAACAAGTCTAGAGAATTAATGTTCAGGGATGATAGTCTTTCGTCAAGCAACCGATTTGGCAAGGAAAAATCCAGTTCTTCTGGCTGCATATTCATCCCCATAACAACTTGATTTTGTAACTCCATATTCACTTGAACTTCATCCGGAATTATGACCACTAAAAGTTCTATATTTCGCTGTTTGGCTATCTCATTAATTCGATCAATAAATTCCATCGCGTAGTCAAATGTTTGACTAAATTTAGGGTTGTCTTTGATAAAAATTTGACTGCGTCGCATCTCCATTCCCAGATAATTCTCATCACTGAAAACTTTCATGTTATCGTCATAAACTATATTTTCCGGGAGTTCCCACTCTCCTTCATAACTTTTTTGGATCTCCCAGATGAATTTAAAAAATGAGACGACATAGGAATACGTGTAGAGGGGTTGAGATAGATTTTGATCTTGGCTATCTAAGAAATCATTGCCCATAAAAAAGGACACAATAATCATATCAGGATTGTAATTTAATCCCTCATTCACCAATACCGCTAGATAATCTTTAGGATTGAGGTTGGGAATGCCAAAATTATAAAGTTCTACCGATTGATTTTGTGCTTGCAGTTGCTCTTCAACTAGCGTATAATAGTTTTCCTCATAGGGGACAACACCAAAAGCAAAAGAGTCTCCTATCCCGACAATTCTGTATATACCTTCTGCTTTTTGTTCCTCAAATTCCAAATCTTTATAACCTTGGGAATTCAAGGTGAAATCATAGTGTTTAGAAAAAGGTTTTCCACGAAAGCGACCATAAGATTTGTCATAAAATATAAAACTAGGATTGATATGATTATAAACTCGAAATCCAATCTCAGTAAAGATAAAAGAAATGACCGTGATAATCAAGAATTGTTTCAAAAACTGCTGAAAGGTCTTGAGGTGGGGCATAGTAGTATAAAAGAACCTAAAATTACATAAAACTAAGACTCAGTTTACCCTATTGTCTTCTGAGTATGGTATTGGGGTGCTTCATCAATAATTCCCAGACCTTTATTTAGGATAAAAAGTGGGCTTAATATCACATTTTTCATTTTTTGTCAAGCAAAATTCTGTCGAGAAGAGTTTCTCTGCGTGATGCATATCACAATAACTCTGGAGTCCTCTCACAGAAGCAAGTTTTTTTTTCGATTACTTTGGTTTTATATATTCGGATCTGGCGAGAAAGTCAAACAATTTAAGGTTTACAAGTCTGAATCGCCAGTGGCCAAGATTCCAGCTCTTTTGATTAAAATCTCAGTTTTAATACGATCATGTTTCAACCTACTACCATATCTTCTGGTTTCAATATCGCCGAACTGGTGTTTCAGGTTTGCCATACAGGGGAATTAACCTCTGACAATCGCAAACAACTGCAATCCGTATTGCTACAACACTCGATTAGTGAAGAGGAACGCTCGGCAATCGATCGCTTAATCTATGCTACTCGTCGTGGATGGCTGAGGATTGCTAACTAGAGCGGTCTGAATTTGGGGTATGATCCAAGCAAATAACTGGCGCTCATCACATTCCCCACTGCCATGAACATTCGGATCGGTAATGGTTACGATATCCATCAACTTGGCCCAAACCGCCCCTTGATTTTAGCAGGGGTAAACATTCCTCATGAACTTGGGTTAGTCGGCCATAGTGATGCCGATGTACTGACTCATGCCATTATGGATGCCATGCTCGGAGCTTTAAGCTTAGGAGATATTGGCCATTATTTTCCCCCCAGCGACCCCCAATGGAAAGGCGCGGATAGCCTCATATTACTGGGTCAGGTTAATGGCTTACTACTTGAGCGAGGTTGGCGCGTGGTGAATATTGATTCTGTAGTGGTGGCCGAGCGCCCGAAATTGAAACCTCATTTATCGGAAATGAGCGATCGCCTCTCCAACATCTTAAACCTACCACGCGATCGAATTAGCATTAAAGCCACCACCAACGAGAAACTCGGCCCAGTTGGTCGCGAAGAAGGGATAGCCGCCTATGCGGTTACCCTTCTGGAAAAGATATAACCATTAGCAAACTAACGCTTACGCGCTCTTAAGCGAGTTCCTAAACCCAACAATCCTACACCCACTAAATCCAGAATGGCAGAAGGTTCGGGAACATCCGAAGGCTGTTCAGATGGTGGGAGTGGAGCAAAGACATCATTGAGACCCGCCACATAAGTAATATCAGCATCAAGTTTAGTATTGATATCGAAACCACTACCTCCAGCATGGGTGAAAGCGGTATAGCTACCTCCAAGAAATCCTTGACCATCACTCCCACTCACTAAATCATTGGGAGCAAGGTTGCGAATACGAATGGCATCAATGGTATCTCCTGCGCCTAACCCAAAGGAACTTAAATCAAATACGGTGGCGAAGACTTGATACGTTGCAGAGAAGTGGTCACTAAACTGGTAGAGATATTCGCTAAAATCCGTTTCTCCAGCTTTACGAACAGAAACCGCAAAGGCTTCTGGCGCTCCAACACCACCATTTTCATAGACGACTAGGTCGTTGCCATCTTCATTGGCTAGGAGATTTCCCCCCCAATCTAACTCAATAATACCAACATTTCCGTCTTGTCCTAAATCGACAAAAGTTCCAGGTTCTTTTCCGAGAATTGCCCCCACCGTTTGACTGCTGCCTAAAAGTCCATTCAAGCTTGTGCCAAAAGAGTTCAGACTTCCAGATACTATCGACCCTCCAGTTACCGCATGGCTTTCATTCCAGGTCAAACTAGTCGATGAACCATCCCATTTCTGGCCACTTAAGGTGGCAGCATGGGATGGTTCAGAACCAATGGCAGTCAATACTGTAAGCATCAGACTCAAACTCAGGGAAGATCCTAATCCAATGGACAGATGACGTTGATTCATGATGATTCCGTGAAACTTCTGGCTAAGGAACATAGCTTTATATAAAGCTAGAGGTATCTACCCTATTATTCCGTACTTTTCCTGATATTAATCACCTTATTATGATGTGTTCGTGAATTTTCTGTTGATCCCTTAACCCATTAAGCAAGCTTGTCTCATCTCACGAGATTCCTGTTTTACACATCCTTCCATGGTTGCCCGTTACTCTGGCAGTTTTCCGGATCGAGATCCAGTGTTTTCCCGGATTTTTTATTTTTTCTTAAGAGTTTTTAAGGATATAGCGCTTTGCGCTAGGGAATAGGGAATAGGGAATAGGGAATAGGCTTTTGGTACATAGCTTTGAGGATTCAACACTGTCCCTCATAACAGCGCAAAGCGCTGTAAATACTGAGTTTAGGGGTCTAAGGGGGTTGAACTGTCATGCCACTTGCCTAAGATCTGGCTTGATAAACGATTTAAGAAGATAAAAATTAGAATTCCCAAGATACCGATCAGTAATAATGCAGCAAACATACGAGGAATTTGTAGGTTATAACTGGCTAAGAGGATTTGATAGGCTAATCCTGAATTCATGCCACCTGTACCGGCAACGATTTCGGCAACTACAGCGCCAATTAAGGCTAATCCACCACTAATGCGTAATCCAGCAAAAAAATAGGGTAACGCACTGGGTAGTCTGAGATACAATAGGGTTTGCCATCGGGATGCTTGATAAAGTTTGAAGAGGTCTTTAAGGTTAGGATCGAGGCTATTGAGACCAAAGGTAGTGTTAGAAACGATGGGAAAAAAGGCGATAATCCAAGCGCAGATGACTAGGGCAGCAAAGGTGTTATTACGCATCCAAATGACGATCAGGGGAGCGATCGCCGCCATGGGAATCGTTTGCAGTATAATTGCGTAGGGATACAAGCTTTTTTCAATCCACTTACTCTGTGCCATAATCATTGCTAGGAATAGTCCAGAAACCATCGCCACGAGAAAAGCAACAATCGTAATTTTTAAGGTAACGAGCATCGCAGGCAAGAGGATCGATCGATCTTGAATTAAGGTTTTGAGAATCAGAATTGGGCCCGGTAGAATGTAGCTCGGGGTATGGGTTAGGGATACAGAGATTTCCCAAACCGAGAGTAGCAGTATTCCGAGAACAAGAGGAGCTAGGGTTTCTAGGGAAAACAAACGGCGCAATTCTGGCATAATCTAATGAGGTGTGATGGCTTCAGATAGGGCGGTAGCGACTTGTTGGTAATACTCAGTATAGGCGATCGCTCCCCGAAAACTCGAACCGCGGGGATAGGGTTCGTGAATCGGAATTTCGGCAATGATGCGTCCGGGAGCTGTTCCCATCACCACCACTCGATGGGATAAATAAACTGCTTCATAGATATTATGAGTGACAAACACAATTGTCCAGCGTTTTTGGCTCCACAAATTTAATAGTTCATCATTTAATTGAGTGCGGGTAATATCATCTAAGGCTCCAAACGGTTCATCCATTAATAATACTTGGGGATTATTCACCAGCGCTCTAGCTATAGAAACCCGCATTTTCATCCCTCCAGACAGTTGCCGGGGATAGGATTGAGAAACTTGATTTAACTGCACCAATTCCAGAGCTTCTTGAATCTTCTCCTGGGCTTTTTTCTGGGGCACACCGCCCAATTTTAGGGGTAAGAAGACATTCTGCCACACGGTTGCCCAAGGCATTAATGCTGCGTCTTGAAACACAAATGCGAGTTGGTTATTCTGTGGAGGCTTCTGCCAGTACAAAGTGCCGGAACTCAGGGAAGTTAAGCCAGAAATGAGGCGCAGCAGGGTACTCTTACCACATCCTGACGGTCCGACGAGGCTGAGAATCTCTGAGGGGTAGAGGTTTAGGTTGAGATCGGCGATCGCCAGATTCTGGTTATCAAAACGCTTGCTAACCTTCTCTAGAGTAGCGATCGGTTTTTTAGTCTCCATAAATCTATCATTATTTAGAACGATTTTAGATAATAGTCAACTCCCTTATTCACAAATTTAAGGGTATATGCTTGATGATAATCTACCCTTAAATCGACCATACCTAAATAAACTGTTGATTGAAAAAAAGCGTTCCATCGCTTATCAGTCATTGCGCCAATGCCCAACGTTTTCGATTCTCCAGAAATAATGATATCATACTCTTTGAGCTTCCTAAAACTATAATCGAGGAAATCATCCGTCATTTCTGGATTCTCTCGTTTAATCAACCGATTTCCTGGTTTTGGATCGTCCAAATAACTATACCAGCCCCGAATCGACGCATCAACAAATCGGTGAACTAAATCTGGATTATCATTGACTAAATTGTGAGTCGTCGTAATTGTAAAAGAATAGGGATTATAACCCGCATCTGCTAACAGATGCACAATCGGCTTAAACCCTCCTTTTTGTTCAATCGTGTAGGGTTCAGAAGTTAAAATCCCCTGTTGTGCCGACGTTTCATCGACCAAAAACGGAGTGACATTAGAATTATAGGGACGAATTTGATTATCGGAAAATCCATAGTTTTGTTTGAGAACTGGCCAATAGGTAAACCGCGCCCCAGATGAAATAAAAATGGGTTTTCCTGTTAAGTCAGCTAGGGATTCATTGCCGACTCCTGGATGGGTTAACAGCACTTGAATATTTTTCTGAAACATTGAGGCAACGGTAACCAAGGGAATGTTCTGTTCTATGGCTTTGAAAATATTGAGAGAATTTCCCATGTTGAACTCTAGCGCGCCTCCAAGGATGAGCTGGGTGCTATTGGTTTGGGGATTAACGGGGCGGATGGTTACATCTAAGCCATGCTTTTGATAAATTCCCGTGGCAAGCGCTTGATAAAATCCCCCATATTCGGCTTCGGCTTTCCAACTGAGGGCAAATTTTATCGAGTCTAACGAATTGATTTTTTGGGTACGAGGGGAGTTAACCGAGAGTAAACCACCGCCTAATCCAAAAGAACTGAGGTGTAGAAACTGGCGACGGGAGATAGGGGGGATTTGAGTCATATAGCAAACCTCAATGATGGGTACAAATTTTTCTGGTTTTTATTTAGCCTCAATACTTACTCAAGTTGCCCTATGCTAAATTTTGTCGTTCGGAATATTGGGATTAAAAGCCAGATCGAAACTCGATCTAGCGGCTGTTTATCATCTATTGATTTACAGTTTTCTGGGTGGTTTCCCCAGAAATTTAAGGGTTACATCGAAAAGCGCTGTTATGGCATATCACGTCCATAACAGCCCAAGATATTCTATCTTGGCGCTTGCTTCATCAGGTCTTGTACTTGTTCGGCATGGTAGGAACTGCGGGTGAGGGGAGAAGAGACAACTTGCAGAAAGCCTAATGAGTCTCCGAAGACACGCCAAGCTTCAAATTCTTCGGGAGTTACAAAGCGGTTTAGAGGATAATGTTTGGGAGTCGGTTGCAGATATTGACCGATGGTGAGGATATCACAATCTACCTCGCGTAATTCGGTCATCACTTGGCGGACTTCTTCATCAGTTTCTCCTAATCCCACCATGATCCCTGATTTAGTGTAGATTGTAGGGGATAATTGTCGCGATCGCCTTAAGACCTCTAGAGAACGCTGATACTCTCCTTGGGGGCGCACTCGCCGATACAACCGGGGAACCGTTTCTGTATTATGGTTGAGAACTTCGGGTTGGCCGCTTAAAATTGTCTCTAGAGCCTGCCAATTGCCACAGAGATCCGGAATTAATACTTCAATCGTGGTTTGGGGCATCAAGGTACGGACAGCCTCAATACAACGGACAAATTGACTGGCTCCTCCATCAGGTAAGTCATCCCGATTGACGGAAGTAATCACTACATGGTTGAGTCCCATCCGTTGCACCGCTTCCCCTAACCGTTGTGGTTCAGTGGGATCGAGAGGTTGGGGCTTTTTCTCAAAATCAATATCACAATAGGGACAAGCTCTCGTACAAGCGGGCCCCATAATTAGAAAAGTTGCTGTACCCGCGTTGAAACATTCACCGATATTGGGACAAGATGCTTCTTCACAAACTGTATTTAAGCCTAAATCACGGAGGGTCGTTTTCACGTCACCCACTCGCTGCCATTGGGGAGCTTTAACCCTGAGCCAATCTGGTTTAACCGTCACCGTACTCTGTTATCCTGTGTTGAGTTACTGTACTTTATCCTAACAAGATTTAGCAATTTTCACCTCAATGGGGCGATCGCATGTTATCATCGAGCAAGTTATATGGTTTACCGGGATGTAGCGCAGCTTGGTAGCGCACCTCGTTCGGGACGAGGGAGCCGCAGGTTCAAATCCTGTCATCCCGATTTATAGAATAGCCTTTGGTTTCCAGTATTTGAACCCGTAGCCCCCTCTTCCCAAAGGAGGCGCTACACCTAATTTGCACACAAAATCATCCTACACCACTCCAAAGCAGTGCAGGGTAAATAGGTCGTACAAATAGAGGAAATCTATCCATAAAAGCATCACCATAGATTTCCGCTAATAAATCAATCACATGACCATCACATAAGAATTCTCTATGGATAAAGGGAGAATCATAAGGTGTGACGCAAAAGTATATACTATGGAGGTCACCCCAAGTTGTAGTGACGACCAAAATATATATTTTTTGTCACCCTATAACCGGACAGAAAGTTACCCCAATTAGCGGGCTAACGCCAGAACAGAAAGAAACTCTTCGGCGTATTGATGCAACACTAGAGTGGAACCTGAACGGCAAGACTCTTCTGGGAAGCTCACAAAAAAAAAGACCGCTCTGTGGGGGGCTTTAGCTTAACGGCTCATTTACGACGTAATTCTAGAAGTAGGAGGGTCTCCTAGTTTTTGCCTAATAGCTGCGTCGACAATGAACAAATCGTTCTCACTATAGGAAACAACCATCCTAGTCGCCCCATCAACATACTGCTCTCGTTTAAGTAGGCGGTGTCTATAGTAATACAATTTCTCTTGGAGTTTGCAACTATTGAAACCGCTAAAAATTTTTGCTAAACTGTTTTATCAGCAACGAGTAAAACCCGGTTTTGCCTATTGCCTCTCCCTAGCTTACAGCCTTCACTTCTGACCATTCCCTATTACCAGCGCAAAGCGCTATAGCTTCAGTTGAGCCAAAACAAGCGTATTTTAATGTGTACCCTAATGGCCCTAGCCTGTAGCGGCTTTGGTTTTGCTGTGGGTGGAAACTTGCAATTTCAATCTAAAATGCAAGCTTGCCAAGACTATTCTTGGGTATTTAGCAAAGTGTGTCAACTTTGGGCAGGGCCAAATGCTTGGTTGCAAGGCAGTACTACAGGTGCGTGGGTAGGCATGGTTTTAGGTAGCTTTGTCGCTGGTTTAGCAACTTCTAGAGAGCATCAAGAAGACTATCAACAATTAACAGCAGAAGAAGAAGCAGAACTCAAGCGTGTCTTATGCTCTCTAGAGACAGCAATGACTGGAGTCTATCCGTTCAGCAGCAGAGAGCGGCTGATTCTTGCTTTAGGAATGCAATTGAGCCAAGGTGAATCCAAGGAAGGGCTGAAGCTACACACTGTTAAGCAACTGATATCGAGTTTAGAAGAAAGTAATCTCAATTCTGGGAAAGGGCTGATTTCAGGAGAGGATAACGACAAGCTAATCTGAGATTATGTATATTATCCAAGCACTTTCCCCATATCCCTCTTTGGTCAACACCTCAAGGGGTAAAAAGAGGGGTTGAGGCAGCCATCAGGCGATCAATATAGGGGTAATTCAGGTGGAAGTCATAGCTTGGCAAGCTATTGATTCTGCAAACTCTTGAGAGATGCAAAGCTTTTATCAGAGCTAGACAATGCTTCCCTGCGATCGCCATGACAACTATTCCAACAGACTTGATATTATCTGAACGTCGGTTTACGCGAAACCAACCAGTACGTATTCATCTCTCCTTTCCCTTTAACCCGAATTTTGCCCCGTTTCTCTAAAAGATATTGCTCTTTTAAGACTTCATAAACCACTTCAGTCACTTGGATTTTACCCGGTTCTCCAGACGACTCCATACGGGAAGCTACATTTACCGTATCTCCCCATAAATCATAGATAAATTTCTTCTTCCCAATCACTCCTGCAATCACTGAACCTGTATGCATCCCAATGCGGATTTGGAAATTATCCCCCATGGGCGTGTAAAATTGACCCATATATGTTTGCATGGATAAGGCCATCCTAGCCATGACATCCAGGTGATTAGGCATGGGATCGGGTAATCCTCCTGCTACCATATAGGCATCACCAATGGTTTTAATTTTTTCGAGTCCATAGGTTTCCGTCAGTTGGTCAAAAGTGGAAAAGACTTGATTGAGCATATCCACCAATTGAATGGGTTGAACTTGAGCGGCTAAAGGTGTAAATCCGACAATGTCAGCAAATAAAATCGTCACTGATTCAAAATCTTCCGCTAAAGAGCTTTGATCTTGTTTTAACCGATCGGCGATCGCCTCTGGTAAAATATTCAGGAGTAGCTTTTCTGACCGCTCTTTTTCCTGTCTTAGGGCTTCTTCTGCTTGCTTGCGCTTCGTCACATCTCGAAATCCCCACACCCGTCCCATAATTTGATCGCCAACTTTCTGAGGACGACTAAACTGCTCAAACACTCGACCATCCTTAAACGGAATAATGCCCGTACCTTCGGCTTTTGGATTCTCAACCATTTCTTGTTGACGTTTTAGGAATGCCACCGGATCTTCCACTTGCTGCGCCAAAAAATTGCGTTGTTCTTGCACATTTTGAGAGGCTAAAACTTCCGGGGGAATTTTCCACATTTTGATAAATTGATTATTATAAGCAATAATTCTATTCGACTGATCGACAGCTATCACGCCATCCGCAATGGATTCCAAGACTGCTTTCTGCAAGGCTAGAGCATTTTCTAAGGCGACTTGAGCTTCTTTTTGGGGAGTTATATCTCGAACAACCCAGATCACAGATCGATCGGAAACTGGAGAAACATTCGCCGCAAACCAGCGTTGCTTTCCTCGAAGAACCATCTGATATTCCACTCTATGGGTTTTTCCCGTTTCCAGAACTTTAGAAATTTTATCTAAGTGCCAGTTGACCAAGTCTGGCTCCATAAACTCCCGAATATTTTGATTGAGCAAAACCTCCCTACTATGCATCAAAAAATCATCACTGCCGGAAATTATTTTTTCATAATCTCCCTGGCGATTAAAGACTAAAATCAGTTCAGTCATCGCTTCAAATAAGCCTCTCAGCTCGGCTTCGGCGGTAGTTAATGATACGGTTCTTTCTTCAACACGCTGTTCTAATTCCTTATTACTTTGGTCTAGAATAGAGAAGGTTTTAATTAGCTCTTCAGCCATGGTATGAAAAGAAAGAGCGAGTTGTCCCAATTCATCAGAGCGATCGGGTAATTCTGGAGAGTCCCAATTACCAGCAGCGAGAGCTTGGGCGGAACGATTTAAGGTAAAAATGGGATAGGTGACCCAGCGAGCCGTTAAGATCCCAATAATAACAGCTACCAGTAAAGCGATCGCACATAAAAAAATTGTATTTTTGGTATTGTCGTGAATCTGGCCCATGAAATCAGATTCTGGCACAACGACTACAATCAGCCAATCTAAGCCATAGGCATCTTTAAGGGGGGAAACTTGTAGAAATTTGGGATTATTTTCTCGATCGAATTCGAGCTTCTGAGGTCGATCGATGTTGTAAAGATTTCCAAATTCCTCTTCCAAAAAAAGTGCGGTATTTTTTATGATTGTATCCTCACTTTCCTTGGCTCTAATTTGTTCTTTAGATTGGGAGACGAAAAGGACTTGCTCTGGATTGGACGAAGCGACCAATTCTCCATTGCGCTCCATGATAAAAATTTGTCCCGATTGACCAATGTTCAAGTCTTGCAGGAATTGACTAATAGTAGATAAGGATAAATCAACGCCTAAAACGCCTTGAAAGTCACCTTGGTTATCATAAACCGGCTGACTAGCTGTTAACCCTAAACTTTGGGTCGATATAAACAGATAAATATCACTCCAAACTGGTTTTTGAGCCTGTTGTGCAGCTTTAAACCAAGGACGCTCTCTAGCATCATAAGTTGTGGTCTCTAAAAGCTCTTTCCGATCGCCTTTACTATCGACGGAATATTTATAATAATTCCCGCTAACCAAGTTTTCAGTTACGCGGATCATCGACTGACCATTGTCTCCCTGTCCTGAAAAAATTAGACCTCCTCTAGGATTGCCAAAATAGATAAAAGTGACGGAATCAAAGACTTGAGTTTGTTGCCAAAATTGCTGTTCCAGGAGTTTTGGAAAATTGAGATCGAGAATGTTTAAACGAATCGCTTCGGCATTGGTTTGATTGATGAGATGGGGTAACTCAAGATGGACGCGCAAATGACTATCGACGCGATCGCCAATTTCCGTCATTAATCGATCGGCTAAATCTTGTACCGCTTCCTGTCCAGTGCGATAGGATAGATAACCGACTAATCCGACTGTGGCGCAGATTTGCACGACAAAAGGAACGACTAAAACCAGGCGTAAGGGAAGGCGTTTGAGATATTGAGACGTTGCTTGCCAAACCATTTAGAGGATTGGGGAGAAGTAGAGAAAGAGAAACAAAGCCACAAGGTTGACAGATGGATCAATCTTGTCCTTAAAGTTAGCACATCCATTCAACTGGATCATCACAAATGGCCCTTCAAGGGTAAAATAGGTCGGTTGTACTTCTGCTACACAAGCTGTGATTGAGCGTTATACTCTGCCCGAAATGGGCAAAATTTGGACGGATGACTTTAAGCTAAAGACTTGGTTACAAGTTGAAATTGCGGTCTGCGAAGCGCAAGCTGAACTGGGTTATATTCCAGCCCAGGCTGTAGAAGAGATCAAAGCGAAAGCTAAATTCGATCTCAACAGAGTGTTGGAAATAGAAGCCGAAGTCCGTCATGATGTGATTGCCTTTTTGACCAATGTCAATGAGTATGTAGGGGATGCTGGGCGCTATATCCATTTGGGATTAACCAGTTCAGATGTCTTGGATACGGCTTTGGCCCTGCAAATGGTGGCTAGTTTGGATTTGATCCAACATCAGGTGGAGGAACTGGTGCAAGCGATTCGCTATCAAGCCGGCCAACATCGAGATACGGTAATGGTGGGGCGATCGCATGGAATTCATGCCGAACCCATGACATTTGGTTTTAAGTTAGCGGGATGGTTAGCGGAAGTTTTGCGTCACCGCGATCGCCTTTGTCGCCTCCAGTCCCAAATTGCCGTTGGTAAAATTTCTGGCGCAGTGGGAACTTATGCCAATATTGACCCCAAAGTAGAAGAGTTAGCGTGTCAACAGTTGGGATTACAACCTGATTGTGCCTCAACTCAAGTCATTTCCCGCGATCGCCATGCAGAATATCTGCAAACCCTAGCCCTGCTTACCGCCTCCATTGAACGGTTTGCCGTCGAAATTCGCAACCTCCAGCGCACCGATGTTCTCGAAGTAGAAGAATACTTTGCCAAAGGGCAAAAAGGGTCTTCTGCCATGCCCCATAAACGCAACCCCATTCGCTCAGAACGGCTCACCGGTTTAGCCAGAATTATCCGAGGTCATGCGATCGCCAGCTTAGAAAATGTAGCCCTATGGCACGAGCGCGATATTTCCCACAGTTCCGTAGAGCGGGTCATTCTACCAGATGCTTGTATTTTGACTCACTTTATGATGCGTGAAATCATCAACCTGGTGAAAGGTCTCTTAGTCTACCCCGAAAACATGAAGCGTAACATGAACGTTTATGGCGGGGTGATCTTCTCCCAACGAGTCCTCTTAGCCCTCATAGAAAAAGGTTTACAGCGCGAAGAAGCCTATAAAATTGTCCAAGAGAGTGCCCACCAAGCCTGGAATAATCCAGAGGGAGACTTTCGGACTCTGATTAGTCAACATCCCCAGGTGACTCAATCCCTCTCTCCAGAAGAGATTAACGCCTGCTTCGATCCCCATCAGCATCTGAGAAACCTGGATCAAGTCTATCAACGACTGAGTATCTGAGCATATTCCTGAAGGGGAGTGATTTCCACCGAGAAGGAATACTCTAACTCAGAATCATGGGAGACCACTTCGATCGTGTAGTCTGCCGATTCCATCGGCTGTACGATCCACTCTGGAAAACCCTCCTCAGAGGTCTCCCAGGATTGAGTCAAAAGCTCCCCACGAGGATTGACCACTCTGGGGATTGTCCCTTCTAAGTTTTTCAGATTTAAAGTTTTTCCCGGTGGCAGATGGACAACATAGCGGTGGACTCCTACTCCAACCATACGGTCTTTAATGCGTACTGAAGATTGATGTGACCCTAGGTTTACCCGCTCTACTTTTTCATTACAACTACTATCAACATCTGACCGGTGTACCCAGCCTTTGGTGGGATCAATAATTTCAAACCATTGGTCAGTGGCATTCATAATACTGAGCCATCTTCCGGTTTCTAATTCTCCCACGATCGCCCCATCTTTTCTTGGACTAGATAGCACATATAACGGAGATTTATTCGTAGACAATTGGGCCATGCTAATCACACAGTATTCCAAGTCTCGAACTTGAGTTTCCTTAGAGGGATTTAACGCTACCTCACTCCAGTTTTCATGTAAATGGGGAGGAAGGAGCGACCCCGTTTGAGGATTGGTGTTCGTAGCCACCCAATTCGCTGTTGGTTTAGACTCTACTGAACTACTTATATTGCTTGAAGTTGTATAACTGGAAGCTCGATCTTCTTCTTGGGGTTGATCTTGGGCAATTGTTTTTGTGTCGCTGGCAGACCATGCCCACTGCTCCCACTGGAGTAAGCCCACTATGACTAGGACAGTAGTCAGACTTATACCCGTTATTTGAATAGCTCTCCAAAAAATGTGCATTATATCTCCTTACAATTGGTCAAGACTTATGCCATAACAGGTTTAAGTCCTACAGACTCTAGCTAAATTGGGTTCCATTGCTGACACCATAACCGATCTTTTCAAAAACTGCAAACCCTATCCTGGCAACGATCCCCGTTTTTTTTTAAGGTCTTTCCGTAGTTTTTTTCGCGAGAAACGTTGGCAATAATACTATTTCTTTCTGGATCAAAAAAGGGTTCGATCTTCAAACCCTAGCTTCAGCTTATTTTAAGAATTTTGGTTCTAGGTATAGAAATAACTAGCATCAGGTTCATGGATTAACCGGTTGGTCTTCCATTGCCTTTTGCCTTTTGACTAGTGCTTCTATTGCTCTCTGGAAATTTTGTCATAGAGTCGCTTGAGCATCACCACCATTTCCGCCCGGGTAACCAATTGATTGGGTCGAAAGGTTCCATCTTGGTAACCACTAATCAGGTTTTCTTTGACTGCCCATTCCAAAGCGTCATAGTACCATCGACTTCTACCATCCGGAAATACATCTCTAAACATACGCTTCTTCTCCGTTGCAAACATATAGCCAGAATAATAAAACACACCATTTTCTACCAGAGGGCCAATATCGGGAACTCTGACACGATAGTTATTAAACCGTTGGACTCCATAATAATTGTCGATCATCACCCTGGCATAACTGGGATTTTTGCGGTCTTGGGTCATCCGCACTGCATGACCGTAGGTGCGATCGCTAAATGAAGTTTGATCCAAAAATCCATCGGCATTAAAATCCGCATTATATTGGGCACTCCCTCGATAACCGGTGACCACACTATAGCCTTTACCCAGAACTGAACCGAGTTGCACGCCGGTCATATCGACTCGATAAGAAACAAGGGCTTCTCGACGGTTATTCCACCATCGACGCAACAAGTCTACCGCCTGATTAATATACCATCCCTGAGTATCAGAAAACCCGTAGCGTCGAGCTTCTTGAATCAGTTGCCCAAACTCAGCCAGACTAAATCGATACCCGGTTAAATCCGAAATTGCCCCAGCAGCCGCAAATAGAGTGCAGGACATCGGATGCAGATCGAGCTGATTATATTGAATTTGGCGATCCCAAAAGGTCGAAGGAGCCACGGGAACCTCTTCCAGAACATTGCCCAGTCGCCAGTCTAAGGTACTGTAGGCTTCCTTCGCCGCATAATAGCCGTAAGGAACTGTTTGTTGTTCAGTCATGATTTGCTACTTTTGAGCCAAACCGATCTTAACCTGAGTCTGACCCAGGGCGATAATCGAACCCATCGCTGAGGCGATCGCCCATACCCTAATCTCGCTTTTGCGCCTCTTCCCCATTTTTTTCTAATCCATTAGTGCTTTTGTTTCCGAGCCGCCTTATATAAAGCCTGACGCACGATAGGAACTAACGTCTCCCAAGACAAATCGGGGCGATTTAAAACTAATCGTAATGCCTCCAAGGCCCGTTGAGCTGCTTCCAAGCGATCGTCACCGATCCAAGAAAGGGGGGTAGAATTCCTAATCGGATCGCGTTGAACCGCCATAATACCTTGGCGCACAGCAAGGGTAATTTGCTCCTGTAACTGTTGGCGAGCATATTTTAATTGCCGCTTTTGGCCTTCTTCACTGGAAGCGTACAATGCAGGTAAACGATTGAGAGCATAGGTTGCCACCTCAATTGGCTCAATGTAGGGCTGCAAATTATGAGGAACTTTCTTGAGTTGTTCTTGAACCTCTTCAGCGACTAATAATTCGATCACATTATGATAAACCTTGGGAGATGAAGAATTCCGATGGAGCATAATCTCGTTGAAGGGACGCTAATGGTTTAGACCCCGTATACGTTCAGGTGTAGTCTAGGATCTGAAATTGGGTGGATCAATTACTCTAAGTTTAAACTGCCTGTAGAGGAATAGAGCGATCGCAATATTTAAAAAACCCGGTTTTGAGTTTCCCCTAAGCTTGAAGGTGTAAATCTGTGAATATTTGCTTACGCCATTGAGCATCCAAATGGCGATCGCAGGCAATTTCCAAGACACGAATACCCCGAGCTGGTAATCGGGATACATAATACTCAAACCCATCCCAAGTTTCCACTCGATGATGCTCAATCTCGTAAGTCTGGCATAAGTGGGCAAAGTTAATCGATTGAGGCGTACCAAAGAATTCTTCAAAGGGGGGATTATATTGGGAAATCGGTAAATTCTCAAAAATTCCGCCCCCATTGTTGTTCATGACAATAATCGTTAAATGACCTTGGAAATAGCGATGCACCAGGAAGCCATTAGTATCATGCAAGAGGGCTAAATCTCCCGTGAGTAAAACGCTGGGTTGCTGATGACGGTGGGCAATTCCCAAGGCAGTAGACAGAATCCCATCAATGCCATTGGCTCCACGATTAAAATAGGGATACAGTTTTAAGGAGTTGGGAGTCCAAAACCATTCCACATCTCGCACCGGCATACTGTTAGAAATGAAAATAGGAGTCTGTTTGGGTAGAACTTGAGAAAGTAACCAAGCGGCTTTGGGTTCACATAAACGATCGATATTATCTAAGATTCGATCTAAGTGCGATCGCCCCCAATGCTCTAAGGCACACCAGCGCTCTAAATAGGGCTTGACTTCAGAGGGTTGCTCTGGCAGAAAATGGGATAATTGTTCAATAGAACAGCGCCAAAATTGAGTTTTGTTGTGCAGCGGATCGAGATTCTGATAGCTTGGATCGATAATCCACTGGCGAGGATTACATCCCTTGAGCCATGTTCTTAATGCTTTACTGGTTGGGAAATCCCCAATTTGAATCACCACATCGGGGCATAATTCTTGGGCAATTTCAGGATTGCGGAGTATCAGATCGTAGGTGGAGATAATATAGGGATTCAGATGGGCATAATTGCGAACGGGGGATAAGCCTTCTGCGAGGACAGGAAAGTTGATGATTTTGGCTAAATGGGCGATCGCTTCCACATAAGCTTCTGGTTTGTGAGGGGCAGCTACTCCTGCAATAATGATGCCACGGGAAGAGCGCAAAGTATCACACCAAGTTTTCACGGCTTCTGGCACGATTTCGATACTCGATACTGAGGGAGAATGGGCATTTAAAAACCCAAAGAAGCCATCCCGATCGAATTCGTCTTCACGAATACCTAGATCCAGTTGCACAGTAGGCGCTAAGGGTTCTCGAAAGGGAATATTAACATGGACGGGGCCAGGAATCGGACTTAAGGCACGTTCCCATCCATAGGCGATCGTTTGGCGCAGATAAGTTAAATGATCCACATTCGGTAAACATAATTCGGTTTGCCAAGTGGGATAATTTCCATAGAGCTTCACTTGATCAATGGTTTGCCCGGCATGGATTCGACGCAATTCCGGAGGGCGATCTGTGGTGAACAACAGTAGAGGAACTCGACTTTCCGAAGCTTCAATCACGGCTGGATAAAAATTAGCCGCTGCTGTCCCCGAAGTACAGACTAAAGCAGTCGGTAATCCTGATTTTTTCCCCTGTCCCAAGGCAAAGAATGCTGCCGAACGCTCATCTAATATGGGTATTGCTTCGATCCCAGTTTGAGCAGCAAACGCAACGGTTAAGGGAGTTGAACGAGATCCCGGACAAATGATTACCGTAGTTAAGCCCAAACGCTCTAAGGTTTCCACCAAAATCGAAGCAGCGAGCATATTGAGGTTACGGAAATCAATCGGCATGGTTGAGAATCAACAAGAGTTAAATCTTCGTTATCATACCCTGCGATCGTGAAAGGCGTGCAAGTTACTTACAGCATAATGTGTTTGCTCAGGGACACCAGGGACTCCGCCGATGAGTTATTACACACTCTTTAAAGGATGACTACTTTTAATGTCCACCTGTCGGGTTCTTCGCATCCTGCGTCCCTCTCCACCCACTGCATGGCAGTGTTACTGTTCCTCTCGTACTGAAGTATGTAAGCTGTAAGAGTCAGGGCACGCCTTAACATTCTATTTTAGCTCTATTTTCAGTAGATATGTGCTAAAACTCTTAAAATCTCAGAGCATAATGTTTTCACTTCATTATGAATAAGGGAAGTTCTAAGGCAACTTTAACCAATTTAACGGAAGGGAATTGGTTGGTCTATCATCTCTTAACTGAACTCTGGAACTGTCGCAGCATCGGGGAGCGCGACGGTTTTTCCTAACAGCAACTCCAAGATGAAACAATTATACCTCTTTCCCGTAGGCTTGCCACGCTAAGTCCACTAGCCCATTCATAATTGCTGAAGCAACTACCGCGCTCCCTTTACGTCCCTCAATACGAATATGGGGAACTTGGGAATCGTTTAAGCGGCCCTTCGTAACATCTGCTTCCACAAAACCTGCTGGTGCGCCCACAATTAAAGCCGGTTTAATCACTTCTGTTTCCACTAATTCTACTAAGGCAGCCAGAGCTGTGTGGGATTGACCAATCACAAATATCCCTTCTGGGTATCGTCTCGCTAAGGTTTCCACGCCCCAAGCTACTTGGGTTTTTTCCTTTTGGGGACGGGTAAGGGTCTCCATGCTGCAATAGACTGGATTGGCAAAAGTCTCCTGAATTAATTTGGCAATGCCCACTTGTACCATGGGAACATCAACCACAATCGTAGTGCGGGCAGCTAAAGCCGCTGCCCCAGATTGAAGAGATTGGTCAGAAAAGCGAATGAGGGACTTGTACTCAAAATCGGCAGTGGAGTAGATCACTCGACGGACAATTTCGTATTCTGCTGGTGAAAAAGGGTGAGAACCCACTTCACGGTCAATGATTCCCAAACTGAGAGCGTCTGTGATATGCCATTCCATATTCGAGTAGCAAGCCAAGATTTAGGTGAGCTAGTGAGTATTCAGAGGGGTAGGGTAGAGTGTACCCTGGACTGACCACTGAATGCTTACGGTATTAGCTTACCAGTTTGGGCAACTCTGGTTTAGGTTTCTGAGATTTCGGATTGGTTAAAGCTGGGAGAGAGGTAGGCAACTAAGGCTCCTAGGGCAAAGCCAATGATGTTGCGAACCAGGGGTAACCATTCACTGGTGCGAGAAACAACCGGACCAATACCGAAGGCAATAAATAGAATGCCCCACAGGGGAGAAAAGATTAGGGCCCATTGCCAGGCAAAGATTTGCCCATTTTGGCGAGGAATGGCAGCAAAGCCGAAGATTGTGCCACCGACGAGAGAGGTGATCAGGGTGAGAATCCATTGTTCTCTGGGCAGTCCGGGGACAACGTTGCATCCGCCTTGAATGAGGCAGGTTTTAATGGATTCCAGGGATTGAATGATGGATTGGTCGGAGCCGTTGTCGCGGACAAAGAATTGGTTACCGTAGCGAGTTTGGAGTTCGATCCAGAAGGTGCGGGGTAGCAGGCTATAGACATCATCACCAACGCTGAAGTTGAGGATGTTTCCTCCTCTGGCATCGGCGATCAGCAGAACGCTTTTATCGTTGAGTCCCCAGAAGTCTTTGACGGCGCGGCCGGGGGTCTGATCGAATTGGGTTAAGACTCTCAGTTTCCAGCCGGTTTGTTGTTCAAATTGGGTGAGGTCGTCAGCTAGGTTACTTTCTTGGGTGTCGGTGAGGTTGCGTCCTAGGTCAATGATGGGTGTGGGTGTGTCGGGTAGGAGTTCTGGGTTGTTGTAGGCGTGGGCGGCTGGAGCGATCGCCCAAACCAAAAGCGCTAGAATTCCAGCTAAACAGGTTTGCCAATATGTTTTTTTATGTGTTTTTTTCATCCTTAACCCCTCGTGCAATGGTCAGTTGTGGGAATAGCCGAACGTTTTGTGAGATTATCTTAACAAATCTTTACATTTTTGACTAGATTTTGATCATAGAAAGCAGTGAGGAGTGAGGAGACCAGAAGATAGGGAGAGGGGAATAATGATTAATTGTTAATTGTCTTTGTCTGTGGGGATGAGGGGAGAGACCGATCGCTGGGGAAGTTTGCGTCGAGTGCTTCCATAGCGTTGATTGTCAGTTACAGGCAGAGAGGGGCGATCTGAGTTGACGATCGCATCTGCTTTACTAGAGCTTTTAGGTTGTTGAAATCGTTTCCAAGCCACCCTTAGGCCAGTGAACACACTTTTGGTGGTTACTTGTACCCCTTTAGCTTGTTCGCGAGCGGTTTCTATACTCTGGTCAAGCTGTTTCGCGACTTGTGAAGCTCTTTGAACGCCCTGGGACACATCATCCGTCAGGTCACTAATTTCTATCCCGGTTAAGCGGATGGATTCTAAGGTTGGTGGGAGTTCCCGGCTCAGGGTATCAAACAATTTTTCCGCAGAACGGGCGGCTCTAGCTAATTCTTTAACCGTGGGAACTAGCACAACCAACACGGCGGTTAAGCTAACCGCAACCAAAAGAATAGATAATCCTAACCAAAATAGGGGGTCGATCACGAATAGGGAATAGGGAATGGGGAATAGGGAATGCCAGAAAATTGGGTGTTACCCTTGGCGGTTGTTATACAACAACTTAAATCAATCTCAACCTATTGTAAATCCAGGGAATTATTATAAGTTGAGCCTTCTGAAGAATTAAACTCCTCAGTGAAAGACTGATCTGTATCGGGATCTACACTCTGTTCTTCACTGTGCAAAGGACGAGAAGCCATTGAGGGATTTTCTTGCTCGTGCAAACTCGCTTCGACTCCAGCGGCGATCGCCTCTCGCACTCGAGAGAGAGTATCCTCCCAGGTATCTTTAGTCGATGCGCCTAGGCGATCGGCTTGAAATTGAACGCTTGTAGAGATATCTTCCGCTAAATCAGGTAATGCCGCGACCGACTTTTTCAAAATCTTCCGAGTCTGTTGTCCGCTACGGGGAGCCATTAAAATTCCCGTCACAACTCCCACTGCTGTTCCCAACAACAAACCCCCAATAAACTGTCCTGATTGATTTTTAGACATATCCTTGCCAGTATCCTCATCAGACTATACCGCTTTCCACGAGCCATTAATGTACATAACTTGGGATGCAAGCCCGAGTACGCTCATTCTTACCCCATATCTTACCGAAACTAGCGCTGATGTCTAGAGCGTCTTCGCCAAACTCCTAGAACTAAACTTAAAATGGCTAACAGTTTTTCCACCTGCGCCCATTGTTGGGCAACCAGAGCATAACGTTGTCGTACCCACCGACTTCCCTGTTGTCCTCGGATAATTTGATTGGGAGCATGAAAGAGAACGAGATCGGTACGCTTTTCTGCCATAACCAAAACATCAGCAATCCTGGCTAATCTCCTTCTTAGTCGCCCAATACGCCAAGCTAACCACAGACAAAAGGCAGAAATCAGTAAATTGAAAAAAATAACGGTAGTCACCATTTTAAGTGTCAGTTTAGATAGTTCAGATTCGCCAACTCGCTAGAGTGCTACAACTGGGAAACCCTAAAGGGCGATCGCCCCTGTAGAATGGCCATGTTAACCCTAGATCATCCCTGGATAGGGTTGTCTGTATCCCTTAACTCTACTCTTTTACCTGACACCATGAGCATTCTGTATGTCAATCCCGCAACGGGCAATGATGGCAATTCTGGTGCATCGACTGCTGCTCCATTCAAAACCATTAGTCGCGCTCTGCAAAATGTACCCTCTGGCACCACAATTCAAGTGGCTACAGGGACTTACAATACATCGAGTGGCGAAGTTTTTCCTCTAACCGTTCCTTCTGGCGTGACTATTGTTGGTAATGAAAGTAATAAAGGACAAGGAATGACGATTGAGGGTGGAGGCAGCTATATTAGCCCCACATTTGCTGGACAAAATATTACCCTGAGGCTCAATACGAATTCCCAATTACGAGGGGTGACGGTAACCAATACCCTTAGCCGTGGAACTGCTGTTTGGATTGAATCAGCCGCTCCAGTTATTGCTAATAATACCTTTACTCGCTCTAAGCGTGAAGGTGTTTTTGCCACCGGGAGCGCCAACCCTTTAATTGAGGGGAATGTATTCCAATTGAATGATGCTAATGGTATTTCCATGGCTAAAAATTCTAAGGGAGAAATTCGCAGTAATGTCTGTGACCAAACGGGTTATGGAATTGCGGTCAGTGATGATGCAGCCCCCGTAATTATTAGTAATCGCCTCAGTAATAATCGGGCGGGGATTGTAGCTTCTAATCGATCGCGTCCGGTTTTGCGGCAAAATGTGATTGAAAATAATAGTGAAGATGGTTTAACGGTAATTTCCCAATCTGTTCCTGATTTGGGTAGCGCTCAAGATCCTGGTGGTAATACCTTTCAGGAGAATGGGGGATACGATGTGCAAAATGCCACGACAACGACGTTGGTTTCTGCGGGAAATCAACTCAATCCCAATCGGGTGAAAGGGTTAATTGACTTTATTGCCAGTGAGGTGATTACACCGCCACCAACCCCAAGCCCGACCCCAACACCTACACCCACTCCGACTCCTACACCTACTCCCACACCGACCCCCGGGCCAACTCCAACTCCTACCCCAACTCCCACGCCGACTCCGACTCCCACCCCAACTCCCACACCCGTACAATTACGAGATGTAGCAGGACATTGGGCACAAGAGTTTATCGAAACGTTAGTCAGTAAAGGGGTGATTAGTGGATTCCCGGATGGTACATTCCGCCCCAATAATAATCTGACTCGAGCAGAGTATGCGGCTTTATTGGCGAAAGCATTTAATGTGCCCTTGAAACGACCGGCGATCGGGTTTTTGGATATTTCCAGTCGGTTTTGGGGGGCAGCAGCGATCGCCAAAACCTCCCAAATGGGCTTTTTATCCGGTTATCCAGATGGTACATTTCGCCCAAGTCGGAATTTAACCCGCACAGAAGCGATCGTAGCGTTAATTAGTGGCTTAGAATTAACCGGTGGCGATAGTAGCGCTTTGTTCGTTTTCCGCGATCGCACCTCTATTCCCAATTATGCGATCACCAAAGTGACCACTGCAACGGTTAAAGGGATGATTGTCAATTATCCCGATCTGGGATTACTCAATCCTCGACGAGATATCACCCGTGCAGAAATGGCGGCTATTCTCTATCAGTCTTTAGTTGCCACTGGAGATGCCGATCCCATTAATTCTCGTTATATCGTTCCCGGAACAGCCAGTCCGTCCAATAGCTCCAATGCCTTTGCCGATTTGGTCGGTCACTGGGCTGGGCCTTTTGTTACCGAGTTATTAGAGCAAGATTTAATTAGCGGATTTCAAGATGGTACATTCCGGCCCGATAGTTCCATTAATCGTGCTCAATATGCAGCTTTATTGGTGAAAGTGTTTAATCCCCAACCCAAACGCGATCGAGTCAATTTTAAGGATGTACCGGCGGATTTTTGGGCTGCTGATGCCATTCAACAGGCCTATCGAGCGGGCTTTTTATCGGGAGTTTCTGCCGATACGTTTAATCCGAGCGCTAATATTAAGCGCTCGGATGTGTTGGTTTCTCTGGTGAATGGTTTAGATTTGGGAGTTGCTGAATCAAATTTGTTGAGTATTTTTGAGGATCGGGATCAAATTCCTAGCTATGCACAAGGGGCGATCTCCAGAGCCTTACAAAAGCTATTAGTGGTCAATTACCCCAATGTCAATCGCTTGCGACCCAATGATGAAGCTACCCGCGCTGAAACTGCAGCCATGATTTATCAAGCTTTGGTTGATGCTGGACAGGTAAGCGCCATTACTTCTAGTCAGGTTGCCTCTGCTTAGGGAAAATAGGGAATAGGGAATAAACTTCTCCGTGTCTCCTCTTCCCTTTCCCTATCCCCAGCTCACTGGCCCCATGATAAATAGGTTATGGGAGTAGAAGAAGAATTCGCCTCTACTGCTGGCGGATCGATGGGTACAAGCCAGCAGAGTGCGGTGATCGCCGTTAATAAACATAAAATCGAAATTGGATGAATTTTAAGTGTAGAGTTCATAAGGTTGAGTCCCCTGGATTTGTAGATTTTTGATATCTCACTCCTCTCGTACAAACTGAAATTGACTGAAATTGATTCAGGAATTTAGATTGAATAATACCTATTTTAAACGGTAGATGTACCTCTGTCTTCCGCTATTTTACGGTTTTTAACCTTTCCTCAACTTTGTCTGTTCTTTAAATTTAGTCCCAAACTTTTTGCCAGCCTTCCCAACTTATAGCGCTTTGCGCTAGGGAATAGGGAATAGGGAATAGGGAATAGGCTTTTGGTACATAGCTTTGAGGATTCAACACTGTCCCTCATAACAGCGCAAAGCGCTGTATCCCTCTTTTGTCACTCTGCCGAAAGAGGGCTAGAATAAGAGGGAAGGTAAAGAGCTGAAGAGTAGAGTAGACGATGGATGGAGAGTTAACACTTCGGAA
>NZ_JAGHZH010000059.1:0-5211 GCF_017746885.1 Roseofilum sp. SBFL
GTTCGAGGATTTTCTGGTACAATTGAGGAAGCATTTTTATATTTTTGTGGTCTCTACACGACCACTTTACTCTTTTACCGATCGCCTCCTCAACCCACCACTCTCTCTACCATTGAGCCTCCTTGTCACCCCTTGAGGTTTACTTTTTTCTTGGCAAACACAGCATTCGACTTCTTGTTCAAATATTCTTGTCATAAGACTTTCCTGGTTTTAGGGCATCACTTAACGAGCAACTCACGTTGCACAAATGCACTTTCTTCTAAAATAACCTTAAGTCATGAATTAGCGTCCAATGTACAGGAGTGATAGTGATTTATCTGAGTTCGATGCACCTAGAGATTGAGAGTTTTGGCGAGTTGCCACGCTTTGAAGAAATGGCCTTGCATAGCGAAGGAAATGGCTTGTAGGGCTTGTATTTCTGGCTCGTCTGGTTTGAGCTGTAGGGCGGTTTCGAGGACTTTTTGAGCTTTTTGAGGTTTCCAGTCGTAAAGATAGACTACGGCTAAATAGGCATAGGGATAGGGGCTGTTTGGCTCTAGGGTGGTGAGGACATCTAAGGCAGCGATCGCCCCGGGCACATCTTGACGCAACACTCGCGATAGGACTAAAGCATAGAGCCAGTCTACCCGATTCGGATCTTGTTGCAAGCGATCGCTTAACGTGCGATCGACTTGCAGCAAATAATCTTGCGTTGGATCGTATTGATTAATCCGCCCCACTTCGCTAAAAATATGCTCTAGTGCCGTCGGTCCCTGGGATAAGGTAGCGGCAAAGGTGCGAAACTGGGTTGACAAATCTAACTCTAAAGCGGGTTGAGCAGGAGCCTCAAAAGATAGCATCATCCGAATAGGAGGAATGGGAATATCTTGCGCGGGAGTCTCCCAGTTTCGGTCTGGCAGATATTGCACCTTTAACACATAACTTCCCGGTTCCATATCCGCAGGGGGTAACATGGAGGTCAGCTCGCTCACTTCCACTGCTTGTTCTGGATCGAGGTTTTCAGGAGTATAGAGATTTCCCATCCCAAACCCATGGTCATGTATCCAAGCAATTTGACCATCCCGTTCTCGAATCCAAGTAATCAGCACTAACCCCGATTGTAAATCTTTCCAGGGGCCGCGCCATTGGTAGGTAACGGGAACTGGACTTCCGGGAGGGACGGGACTGGCAACAAAGAGGTTATAGAGTTGCACCTCAGACAGGGGTCGATCGAGGGGAACCACCTGCACGGGGGGAGTATGCTGGTGATAGAGGTTCAGTTGACTGCCATCGTTGAGAGACCAGGATCGATGCAGGTTAAATAAGCCACTGGTTTCGATGAACTGGTTTAACTGTTGTCGTTCCGCGCTTGGTGCCGAGCCTTGCTGACCGGTTTTGGTGATAAACCAACGGAGCGATCGCCCATCTTGTACAATGTGTTGACTATTGGTTCCCACTTGACGACCATGAACTTGAGAATTTCGCACTTGCCCATAGTAGTTAATATTATGCTGATTTAAAGTAGGTGTAGAAGGCAAAACTCCCACATTGGATCGTAGATAAGGTTCGGTTTTAATGATTTCATCGATAACTTTAGGATGGGGAGTGGGAAGTCCCAACACTGGATAATTCATTGCTCCAGGACTCAGCGATCGGATGAAGAATTGTCCTCCGAGGGGATAGAGGTTTAAAAACATCAGTAAACCGGCTAATCCTATTGTTCCCCAACGGATTTTTGGGCCCCATTTACGACTGAGTTTATCCCACTGATTTAAACCACAAGCGAGTAGGAGAGAGAGAACGGGAAGAGAGGGGAGAATGTAGCGGGTATCCTTATTTATGTTTAAGGAACAGAGGAAGTAAGACCCTACTAGAAACAAAAGTATCCAAATGGTTTTGGGGTGCTGTTTCAGGTTTAGCCGTTGTTCGGAGCGCCAGAATTGAATCCCTATACCAATAAAACCGACGATTGGAATCCATAATAGAGGCCAGGATACCAACTCTGGCAGGTCTTTCCAGTAATAGAGCCAAGCATCGAGGGTATGCAGGGGGGGGTCACCTTCAGCGATCGCCGAATCTATAGTCGCTCGTTTTCCAGAGGTGAGTATCAGCAACCAGTTGGTACGTACCCAAGGATAGAGCATACCGAGGGCAATTATTCCCCCTAAAAGCCATTGGCCGAGGCGTTCCCATTGTCGCTGATAAAGGCTGGTAATTCCAGAAACGGCGATCGGAGTCAGCAAAAAAAACAGCGCCGTTTGTTTCGTCAGCAGTGCTAATCCCACGGAAACCCCCATTAGTGGAGCCATTCCCCATTGTTGCGATCGCCCAGATTTACGGGAAAACCACCAGAGAGTCAGACAAAAAAAACTCCAAGTGACCATCGCAGTCAAGGGATAATCCTGGAGAAAATCCAGGCGATAGCGGTAGAGTCCAGGTAGCAGGATACACAAAGCAGCCGCCCACAATCCCAGATAGCTGTTGAAGAGAATCCGACCTAATCCATAAACTGAACTGAGGAGAATAGCGCTATAGACCAGCATTACCAGAGTTGAGGCATCGGGACTTGCCCCGAAAATCTGTGCAAAGGGAACCGTTGTCACATACATCAGAGGCGGAATTTTTGGAGAAAGTAGCCAAAATTGATGCCACCAATCTCCAGAAAAGAATTGGACATTTTCCAACATGCGCTGATATTCTAAGACCCAGTTGAGATAGTCAGCCTGATCCCAAGCCGGAATGCGGCGATCGATCGCCAGCCAGAGGCGATCGCCCACCATCACCAAAAACATCATTAATCCCAACGCCAACACCGGATCGGTTTGGGTATTTTTCTCAGACAAACAGTGCTGAGTTTGTTCCAATGCTTCCTTAGTCATGCGATCGTTAGCGAAAACTGCTATAAGCTAATTAGGCTATCATAAAAATGGAGTCAAATACTTGCCAACAATTCAACAGGCACTTCGATGTTTTCAGATTTGCCAGAATCTTACAAACATGTACCGTTCTGTGGATATGGTGCGTTTAGATGAGAGAACAGGAAATGTCATTCTCCTTTCAGGAGAAGAAATGATAATTGAAATTTACCCAAATGGAAATTGGAGGTTTGTTCATGAAGTCTGATTTTGAGTTGATGACGATGAGAGAGCTGCAAAAGTATGTTCTAGAGCATAGAAATGACCAAGCCGCATTTGAAGCATTCATGGATCGGGTTGATGCAGTCCCCCAGAATCAAGTCTATGGAGAGGTGAATGCTCAGGAGTTCTCTGTACTTCTTGAACAATATGGTCATATCCAGAAAGGTCAGGATAATCTATAGTAAAATCCAGCTCTAACTTCCATCGAGATTTTTCCCAATGCTTCCCTAGTCATGGAATTGTTTCCGCATTTTTATATGAGGCATTCCCGCTTCTAAAAATTCTTCCCCTTCTGGTATAAATCCAAGCTGATCGTAAAGAGACTGAACATAAAGTTGAGCCGTGATAATCACCTCATTTACTCCATAAGATTGAGTCAATTCTAAGGCAGTTTGCATTAGTTTTCGCCCAATTCCTTGACCGCGAAACGGACCTAAAACCGCCAACCGTTCAATTTTTGCAGTTTCAGGATTTAACTGGCGCACCCTCGCAGTTCCCACGGGTTTAGATTCCATATACGCTAGGAGATGATCCGCTTGTTCATCGCAGCTATCAAACTCTAAACTCGGATCGACTCCTTGTTCATTTTGAGACACTTCTATGCGAATGGAGGCGATCGCCTCCTCTTGTTCCCCATAAGAGACTTGCTCAATCACCACATTCATCTTAGATTTTCCCATCCCCGAAAACCTTCACCATCACCAAAAACATCATTGTAATATAGACAACAGTAAATGTCATTCTCCTTACCAAGAACTCAGTACAGGACAAAAAAACGGTCTGGGGAGGTAGAAGTGCTGAAGCGTCGAGCGATAAACGAATGCAGCGGTTCCAGTGATTTTAGATAGTTTAACGTTAGGATGTAGGCGATTAGAAAGCCTAACAACCCAATCAACAAGCCAACAATCCCGTTGCACACCGACTGTAAAGAGTTTCTTCCTTGAGGGAGAGAGGTTGTCTGCGGCGGGTGAACGTTGAGGCATAGGTATTTACAAATCTCCATATTGCAATGTTGACAGCATATCGTAACCGTTGTTATATTTATCGCATAATAACTGTTGAGTTCATGCAGTCTGCTGTACTCATATTTTCTACAAACCACTGAACTATTCTTTTTCAGGTCAACACCATGACATTACAAAGCAAACACTGGGTTGCTGGTTTACTCGGAATTTCTGGCATTGCACTCGGCACATTGGTGCCCGGTGGACCCATCGAAACCCGCAGTTTTGATCACATGAGTCCCCTAACTTTGGGGGTGTTCAACACGTTTTTTACGACTTTGGTCTTAGGGAGTCTGCTCTTGGTTTACTTTACTTTGCGCTCCAGGCGCTGGGCCATGATTACAGCGGCAGTCTGTGGGTTGTCCTATCTTGGGTGTATGGTCTAGATTTGGTCAAGATATTTCCTGTATCCCCCAATGCTATGCCTCCCGCTTTATTGGGCATTGAGGTGTTTGGGACATTGTTGTCGCTTCCCCTCATGGTTCTGTCAGTACAAGCCTTGCAAGAACTCGGTCAACCCGTCTTTGCTGTAGCGCCTTTATCCGCTTCTAATCCCGCTGCGATCGCTCGAATTCCTCAACGACTCGCTACTATGGGGTTAGCCATGGTGGCTCTTGGGATCGTTATGTCTTGCCTGGCACCTGAGGCTTCCGCAGCGTGCATAGTCCAGAACATGAACATACAGAGGGCCGGCCAGTCGAACATCTTTTGCAGCCCAGATGAAGGAGACCACATCGATGCTCCAGGTTGCCAGTCCCTACCCAACGAACCCGGCAACAATGGCTGTCCCGCGGATAAATTTGCCTACCAATGCCCCCTGGGAAGATTCAATCCCCAAGCTAGTGCCGAAGACAAAGTGATGGGCTTCACTTTTCAGACCATCATCAACCTGAACCCAGGCAGCACGGCTAGCCAATGCACAACTGGCCAATACGTAGCTGGTATTCCCCTCCTTAAGGGGTGACAAGGAGGCTAAAAACTAGACTGTATAAGGGATAGAGCCTGTAGCCCTTGGGGAAAAAACCACCGCTTATGAGGTTTGCACTCCATTAATTCTTCAGCTAAAGAAGAGCCACATTGGAAGGAGTAAA
>NZ_JAGHZH010000060.1:0-23890 GCF_017746885.1 Roseofilum sp. SBFL
AAATGTTGACGCAAAAGACAATTACGAAAGACTCCATTAATAAACAGGGTCATCAGGAGACCAACAACTTTATTAAAATTTATTCACCAATCCCAGGTAAGTTACCTCCTAGGAGTTCGTTTAGTCTGGCATTTTCCTCCTTCAGGAAGAGAACGGTTTCTTCTAGGGATTTGATGGTGGTCTGGGCTTGGGAGAGTTCGTCTTTTAGCCTTTGATTCTCTGATTTCTCAGAAATGTCAGCCATGAGAAATTCAATTTCAGCGTCGGGACTGAGATGTTTATTGTAAGTAAGGTCATTCATATTATTAGAATGACCAAAGCTCAAAGACCGTTGGTCTACAGTGAGTCCTGCGAGCTTTCCATGGTAATTCGCTAAATGGCGTAGTGCATGGGTCTGAGTAAAGCCTTCCCCTACTTGTTCAATATATTTGCTAAGTTTTCGCCACATAGCTGAACTATAGCAGCCTTTAATTACCCTAGGATTGCTTGTGTGTTTAGGGGTTACCACTGGCAATCGAATATTGGGATTTTTTATGTCTAGTAGTTCAATCAAACTAGGGTAGTCAGCATGAATCATTGGTCTAGCCTGCCTAGACCCAGTTTTGATAGTAATCTTGTGCCTTTGACCACTATCGTCAGTCACCCAAAAGAAACCATCAATTACGAGAATGTTCTCGTCATTATCTGGGTCATGGAGCGCCTTGATTATACGTTTTCCAATTTTTATGGGTTCATCAAGATTAAGAATAGCTTTAAATTCAGAGGCGCGAAAGCCATAAAGTAGATTAATACAAAATGCCTTGAACCATGATTTACGACTACCCAGAGCTTGGTATTGTTTAGTTGTCAATTCATAGCCATTGAGTCCTAAAACTCTAGCCCTAAAGTCTAGGAAGGTCTCAAGGTCAATAAGTTGAATTTCTTTTTTCTTGGTAGACCTAGTATTGCCAAAATAAGCATTGTATTTATCTACTTCAGAAGACATTCTATAGACTCTTAAAAGCTTGCAGACTGCTGACTTTGCGGTTCTAAATCCTGAAGAATTGCCTAAATGATTCCAAACTCTATTAACTTCAAAAATCAAATTGTTTGCAGTAAGGTTTAGGTCAGGATTGAGTCTTGTGTGATGACGACCATAAGCGTCTTCGTAAGATGCCTTCATAGAGACAGAAAAAGAATCATCTTTGTCACGCTTGCGACCACATTTGTCATAGTCTTGAAAGAACTCTATTCGTACTGCTTCAATGGCATCCCCGATAGTAATAATGTCATGTTCAAGAGATACAGTCCCCTTGATTTCTGATTCGTACTATTCCATCTGTTGATAATACACTATTTTAGCTGTGTCACAGCACTACGAATCAAGACAGTTTTGATTTTGGTGAAGGTTATTGGAAGGGTAAAATCCGGTTTTGCCTGTTGCTTCCTGCTTTGCACAAACGTGGGAGCCTGCTGGCATTACACCCAATTGACCCGGAAATAGGTTAACCTGATAAGTAAAGAAAAATTGGAATCCTCTGATTTGATGTAGGATTTGATCGTATTAATGAGATAACTCAAAATTTTCTAATATAGCAAAGTTTCAACAAAATTGCTGCGCTATATGGCTCGGGGTGCAGAACCATCGAAAAAGGGGCAATTACAATGGGATCTAGCTTAATAGATGAAAACTATCCACCCTCTGGTTTCAAAACAACAGAGCTAAGAAAAAATACTAGTCAATATCAAGAGACCATTTATCGTTATTTCTTAGCTATTGTTAAAACAGACAGTCCAGATCAAGTTCTGCAACAATTCAGAAGATTATTTATCAATCATACTGAAATCAACAATCCAGCGGTAAATCAAGCGTTGTTTTCTCTTGTATTTGCCAATAAAGAAGACAATTTTTCCCATACTTTAAAACGCTGTTGTTATATTCTGATTAACAACTGGGAAGCGCGCAGAAATCATGATGCAGTTCGGGATTTAGTGGGCAGTTTTGAAGCTCAAAAAATTGGTCGTAATAGCCATTCTATTCCCATTAAGAGACTTAAAGCATGGACGTTAAACTTTATCAACAGTCCGGATTATGAAGGAATTAAACTTTTTTGCGCTAAATTTGACTTAGAAGAACAGACTTGGAGCGATCGCTACACGTCCTATCTGTTAGTTCCCCAATATACTAATCTCCAAAACTCTGCCGAACAACGCCAAGCCGCTAAAGTACGATCTCAAGAACTTAAAGAAAAGTTCAAGTTTGATTTAGCCATGTACACAACCCGGTCTCAGCTCACCCATAAGCGGACTGATGAACCGCCTAAAAACCCTACTGGTTTAGGCGATGAAGTCTTACATCTGATTAAAACCATCCTCCTCAGACGCGGGCCATACAACTATCTTAATTTAGCCAATATCTTTCTACAACAAACTCAGGATATTAGTTATCATGAATTTAAGCAAGCTCTTCAGCGTTACCTCGTTTTTTCAGTCAATGATACTGCCTTTATCCATTTAATTGAAACCCAATTATCCGTTAAGTTAGAGAATGTGTATACTGACTATGATCGTCTTCCCGTAAGTAGAGCGCTACAGTTGAGAACTTGTAACCGAGTTGTAGAATATCTGACGACCGAAGATCGCACTACTCCTTCGACTTTATTTGTGCTGTGGGTAGCTCAAAATAACCCTCTGACGTTGGTGACGATGATGCTGAAACTCATCTTAATCAGTAAGCCAACTAGGGTTCACCTCGAAGCTCGGATTGCCGATTTAATTAGCTATTACAAAAACTATCCAGAACAGGAGTGTAAGTGGTTGATTAATTTCATGGAGGTGTTGAATATTGCCTTTGCGATTTATGCGGATAATGTCCAATACAACTTAGTTCGGATTGACCAAAAAAGCTTGGGTAGTCAGACTGAATCAAATTTAGATAAATATCAAATTTTTTCGCAACTGAATATGGATAAGCCGGTTGATTTTGTTCATGAAAATCTTCATGATTTTCTAGAAGAAGAGGAGTGATATAGAGCTTTGCGCTGGGGAATAGGGAATAGGGAATAGGGTTGTGGTATAGCAGAGAAGGAGTTGGTTAGGACAGTTAGGTTATGGTTTGAGGCAATAGGAACTCTAGCAATAGAAAATGTCCTAACTCTCCCTTTCTCTGCTATATAGTGAATTCAATTCACCATGAGTCACTGATTTTCCGGAGTGGATATTAATGGTTGAAAGATCGAACTGTTGTAAGGCTAATTCTAGGGCAGTTTGATGAATCTGTCGCCAGGGGAGATTATGTTGGCGGGCAAGCTGGGCGCAATCTTCATATTCGGGTTGTAGATTGGAGAGTTGGTTTCCTCTCCAGGCTAATTTAATCTGAACTGAACCATAGGGTGTTTCTAGAGTGCGGAGTTCTCGACGCAAAATGGAACGCTCTTGGAGGGTGCGGCGAATGCCTAATGTGGTGGTTTCCTGGAATACGATTGTTTCACAGGCAGAAATTTGAGCGGGTGGACAAATGATGGTTAACAGTACACCTAGGCGAGATTTTTTCATCATGATCGGCTGGGTAAAGACATCTAAGGCTCCCGCAGCAAAGAGTCGATCGCAGCAATAGCCGATCGCCTGGGGACTGAGGTCATCAATCTGAGTTTCCAATAGGGCGATCTGTTCCAAACTTTGCTGCTCTCCTGGAGAACCCACCCACAAGCGCACCAAATTGGGCAGAGGTAACTGGGCCGATCCTGCCCCTAAACCTACGCGCTCCAACTTCATGGAGGGAACTGAACCGAAGCTTGTGGCTAAGGTAGTGGCGATCGCCGCTCCTGTCGGGGTAACCAACTCCCGCTCAATGCCATTACTGTAAACCGGAACCTGGGCCATTTCCCACAACTTCAACACCGCCGGAGCGGGAACCGGTAAAATGCCATGGGCTGCCTTCACCGTACCCCCTCCCGTCGGTAGTGCCGAACAAAATAGGCGATCGATCCCTAACCACTCCAACCCCAAACAAGTCCCCACAATATCCACTAAAGCATCCGTTGCCCCCACCTCATGGAAATGAACTCGCTCCGGTTCAATCCCATGAACTGCCGCTTCAGCTAAAGCCAAACGTTGAAAAATCGCTAAACTGCGCTCTTGCACTTGTGGCGCAAGTTTAGCCTCCTCAATCATTTTCACAATTTCCGGTAAATGGCGGCTGCCGTGGGGATGATCGTGATGATGGTGGTGATGATCGTGGGAATGCATCAGATCCACATGCACCTTCGTCCCCACTTGACCCTGATGAGTAACTTTTTCAGAGTGTAACTGATACTCATCCTCAATCTGTAAGGATTTTAATTCCTCTTGCAGGTATTCTAGAGGAACTCCCGCATCCACCAGAGCACCCAAACACATATCACCGGCTAAACCGGTGGGACAATCCAGATACCCTATTTTATTCATTCATCTACCCCCAAGTTATGGCAATCTTGTATACCCTACATCCAGAAACACCGCAACAGCGAACCCTTCAAGAGATCAAAAACGCTCTTCAGGATGGAGCAGTGATGTTATATCCAACCGATACAGTGTATGCGATCGGTTGCGATCTCAATGTTAAATCAGGCATCGAGCGCGTCAGACGGATTAAGCAACTCTCTAATGATAAACCGTTAACCTTCCTCTGTTCTTCTCTCTCCAATGTGGCCAGCTATGCCACAGTTAGTGATGTGGCTTATCGAATTATGAAACGTTTAATTCCGGGTCCCTATACCTTCTTGCTGCCGGCAACCAAGGCAGTTCCCCGTCTCGTGATGTCTCCCAAACGCCGGACAACGGGAATTCGAGTGCCCAATAATCCCATTTGCTTAGATCTCTTAAAAGCCCTAGATAATCCTCTGATTTCCACCTCCGCGCACTTAGTGGGTGATGAGGAAATGTCCGCTACTCCCAGCGCTCCCGAATATACCTCTACACAAGAACTCTTTGACCGTCTCGATAAGCTGGTGGATATCATTATTGATGATGGTTTACCGGTTCAATCCCAAGTTTCCACCGTTTTAGATTTAACTGCCATGGAACCAAAAATTGTGCGTGAAGGTCTGGGATGGGAAGCAGCATCGGATTGGGTGTCTGAAGCAAGTTAAATAGACTTCTTGCAGAAGGTGAGGGAATAGGGAATAGGTATTAGATACAGGATTCCTGGATTACTATTCATATCCTGCCCATTGATGCAAGAGGTCTAATCTAGAGGATCATCACCCCTAGGGTTTGATGATCTTCTTAGGGGTTAAGGAATCAGGGAACCTCAGAGGCATCTACCCCACACCAGTCTAGGGAAAGGCAAGAGGCAAAAGGCAATAGATTTTAGGTTCCAGAATTATACGTCTGTCCTAAGTGCCAAGGCGGTAGCTATATTTTTTAGCCAGTCCTGCAATTGTCCTACTGAGGAGTTCTCTGGGGGTTGGCGACTCTGCCCCCAAATCAGGGAATTCAAAATGGCTTAAAGTCTAGCGTTGACAACGGTTTGGACGATCGCACCTTGAGGAGCGATCGCCAAGTCTTCTCCTGCGCTCTTGTGATGGGGTAGATCTGCACAGATCAAAGAGTGCCACAGTAGCACCCCTTCATTTTCTGAGGGACACCTACAGTCAGAGTATAGACAGCGCGAGGAATTCCAACCGAAACGGTGTCATCTACCCGGTGCATTCAACCCAAAGGAGATTGAAATGATGAATACCAAGTCCAGCCAGTCTGCTACCCTCTCTAACGCCCATCAAATTAACCAACAACCCTCTTTAACCGTTCTTAATTCTTGTGCAACCGTTAAGGAGGAAATTCCGGAGTCTTCTGAGACGGTAATGGATGTAGACGCTTTACTAGAGTTAATTAGCCGCGAGATTCGCAGTGCGATGCAGATTAATTGCCGCTCGATTCAGAGTGTAGCTAAACGGATGGCACGGGAAGTAGAGCGTATTTGCCAAAAGAGCGATCGCATTCAAAAATCGGGAATTATTGAATCTTGGCAACGGACGTTAGCCAATAACCGGATTGAAAAATGCTTGCAATACTATAAACTTGGCTCCCATCAAGGTCGTACTGAACTCCATAGTAATTTGAGTGTGATGGTATATCGCCATGTGGCGAAAAGTAGCGCTCGGTTGGGATTTAAGGCTCGCTATAGTTTAATTGAAGACTTCATGCAAAGCTTTTATGTGGAAACCCTCAAAGCTTTCCGTCGGGAAAATGAACTGACTCAAGACTATAGCCCTCGCACTCGCCTAGAATTAGCTGAATATATGGCGTTTACGGAACAATATGCCAAACGACGGATTAATTTACCGGGGGGCATTTCCCAACGCTTGATTGTCCTCAGAGCGCAAGGGTTTTCTCGCCGTCAACCGCAAGAGATGTCGGTCGATATAGAAATGGCAGTGGAGTCGGGTAAGACGGAAGAAGCGCAAATGTATAGTAGAGATCCTGCACTCCATCAAATTCGGGAGAAAATGGTTGCTGGTGCGGTCGATCCCTCAGAGTCAGTATTGCGCGATCGCGTGATTCGGGAATTAACCCAATATCTCGAAGCTCAGGAACAATTGGATTGTATCGATTACCTGAAGCTCAAGCTGCAAGACTTCTCAGCTACCGAAATTGATGAAACCCTCGGTTTGACTCCTCGCCAACGGGACTATCTGCAACAACGGTTTAAGTACCATGTAGAGAAATTTTCCCGCTTCCATAACTGGCATTTGGTTCACCAATGGCTGGGCGCAGATCTCGATCAAAATCTCGGCATGGCTCCTTCCCAATGGCAACAGTTCTTCAATCAATTGGCTCCTGAGCAGCAACAACTGTTCCAACTCAAGCAAGCGGGAATTGAGGATGCTCAAATTGCTACGACCATTGGTTGCACCCCGAAGCAATTACAAAAGCGCTGGAATAAATTACTGGAATTGGCTTGGAAAGCACGTAATCAGGTCAACTCCTAATGAGAACAGCGCGGTGAGGATGTGATAAAGGGGATCTTCAATTCAGACTGTTCACCTCGAACACTCTCCCCTCCCCTTTTTACCTTATGCTACTATTGAAGATTAAATCTGTTGCATCCCATCAATCCATCCTTTTATTTTCGCCCCTTCAAACCCGCTCATGGCAGGGAAACTTAAAAACCCTTTATTTCCAGAGTCTAAACAAGTACCGCTTGGTTGGGTTCTGATTGTACCTTTTCTGATTCAGATTTTTGCCGCAGTGGGTTTAACCGGTTGGTTTTCCCTACGCAATGGTGAAACTGCAGTTGAACAGGTGACGACTCAACTGCGAAATGAACTCACCGCTCGCATTGACGAGCATCTGGCAACCTATCTGCAAACGCCCCATTTAGTTAATCAGATTAATGCACAGGCGATCGCCAGCGGTCAATTAAACATCAATGACGAAGTAGCGGTTCGCACCCACTTATGGCAACAAATTCAACTGTTTCCCCAGATTGCCCAAATTGGGTTTGCGAGTACCGATGGTTCTTTCCGTGCAGTTAATCATCATTTGACTCCTTTCTCATTTGAATGGATTGTCAGCAACCCCAAGCCCTCGCCAAAGATTAATATTTATACCCTAGATAATCAAGGAAATCCTCAGTCATCATCGACTCAAGACTCTTTCATGGATCTCCACCAGGAAAACTGGTATCAAGAAGCCCTAAAAAACAAAGATCTGATTTGGACTCAACAACAGATTTATCCTAATCAAACCCCAGAACTCATCCTCAATGCAAGCCGGCCTTTATACCAGAATAACAGTAAAATTACCGGGGTTCTCAAAACTAGTCTCAGCCTAGTCCAAATCAATGATTTTTTACAAGGCTTACAGATTGGGCGATCGGGGCAAACGTTTCTTATGAATAGTCAAGGGGATTTAATTGCCAGTTCCCTACCCGAACTCTCCTCCAATAATCAACCCCAAACCGCCTTTCCAATCGCCGCAGAAAATAGTCCCCATGCCCTGATTCGGTTAACCACAAAACAGATACAAACTGAAGGGGGAAATATTGAGCAAATCCAGGAATCCTATCAACTCAATTTTTTATTTAAGCATCAACGACAATTTGTCCAAGTTACTCCCATCGAAAACAATCAAGGTCTCGATTGGTTAATTGTCGTTATCATCCCTGATTCAGACTTTAGGGGAGTTATTTACGAAAATATCCGCAATACCATTTTACTGTGTTTTTTCGCTTTGATGGTGGCAGCCAGTCTAGGATTAGTAACAGCCCGCTGGATTTCTAAACCCATTTTGAACCTAATTCACGCCTTAGAATCAATTTCAGCAGGCAACCTAGATCAAAGTTTAAATATCGATCAATCTCGATTACCTAAAATTCATGAACTAGAAATTTTATCTCGGTCTTTTAACCAAATGGCGGCTCGATTTCGTCAGTCCTACGAGGAATTAGAAATTCGGGTGCAATTGCGAACATTTGAGTTAAAAGAAGCCAAAGAAGCAGCCGATGCAGCTAATTCTGCGAAAAGCGAGTTTCTCGCCAACATGAGTCATGAATTACGCACTCCTCTCAATGGTATTCTAGGATATACTCAAATCTTAAAACGCTCTCCCAATATCCCCGAAAAAGAAGAAGACGGGATTGACATTATTCACCAATGTGCTACCCACTTACTTACCCTGATCAATGACATTCTAGATCTGTCTAAAATTGAAGCCAGAAAACTAGAAATCGATCCCTCTGATATCAATTTTAATACATTTTTAGACGGAGTTGCCGAGATTTGTCGAATTCGCGCCGATCAAAAAGGGATCGCCTTTCATTATTCCCCCGATCCAGCCTTACCTCATGGCATCCATGCTGATGAAAAACGAATTCGTCAAGTCCTCATTAATTTACTCGGAAACGCAATTAAGTTCACGGATACTGGACAAGTTTTGTTTGAGATCAAAACCTTAGAGAAGATCCATACAAAAGAACAAAAAATCCATAAAATTCGCTTTCAAATTCAAGATAGTGGTATTGGCATCTCCCCTGACAAACTCGAAGCCATTTTCTTGCCGTTTGAACAGGTTGGAGATGTCTCCAAAAAAGCTTCAGGGACTGGATTGGGATTAGCCATTAGTCAAAAAATAGTGGCAATGATGGGCAGTGAAATTCAGGTAGAAAGTGAACTCGGTCAAGGAAGCTTATTCTTTTTCGATTTAGAGTTGCCTGAAGTGTTACAATTTCTAGAGGAGTTTACTGCTCTAGAATCTAAAGAAATCATTGGATTTGAAGGACTTGAAAATGTCAACATTATGGTCGTTGACGCTCATTGGGAAACTCCCTCCATTATTACTAATCTGTTAGCACCTATGGGATTTACCGTCACGCAAGCGAATCAGGGTCAAGAGGCTCTAGAATTACTGCCTGTATTTGTACCCGATTTAATCATTACTGATTTAGACATGCCGGTTATGGATGGCATTGAATTAATCAAAGAAGTGCGATCGCGTGAAAATTGGCAAAATTTACCGATTATTGTGTCTTCTGGGCGTGTCTTTGCAGAGGATCGCAACCGCTCTCTAGAAGTCGGTGCGAATGCATTTTTACCTAAACCTTTAGACACTCATCGCCTTCTAGAACAGATTCAAAGCTGCTTAAATATTGAGTGGATTACTCAACCGGAATCAACCGAAACTACAGATGAACATCTGGCGGTTCCAATTGTCTCTCAATCCTCTAAGACTCTTTCGATCCCCGATCGAGAAAATCTAGCCGAATTATATCGTTTGGCAATGGAAGGAAATCTAAAGAAAATTCAAAAGAAAGTGAATTTAATTGCTGAAGCTAATCCGAATCTGAGTCCTTTCTGCGAGCAAGTCAATCGATTGGCGAAAGAGTTTAAGGAAAAAGAACTCCTCGAACTCATTGAAACTCATTATCAGAGCCTCAGAGGAGACAGTCATGAGGAATAATAGCGATCCCGAATTGAATATTATTTTAATTGTAGATGACAATCCCAATAATTTAGCTGTTTTATCTGATTTTCTTGATGAATCTGGATTTGAGGTTAGGGTTGCTAGAGATGGAGAAAGTGCCTTAGAAAAGGTGAACTACGCTCCTCCAGACTTGATTTTGCTAGATGTTATGATGCCGGGTATTGATGGATTTGAAGCCTGTAGACAGTTAAAATCCAATCCGGATACGGAAGCTATTCCCGTTATTTTTATGACGGCTTTATCCGATACGGTGGATAAGGTGAAAGGACTGGAGTTAGGAGCAGTTGACTATATTACTAAACCTTTTTCTCAAGAAGAGGTGTTAGCTAGGGTAAGGCTACATTTGAGGCTGAGGAAGATGGCTGAGAAGTTAGCCGAACAAAATGAAATACTTAAGCAAGAAATCGAAGAGAAAAATTGTGCTGAGGTCGCCCTGCAAGCGTTAACTCAAGAGTTGGAACAACGGGTAAACGAGCGCACTGCCGAGTTGCAACAGGCGCTTAAAGATTTGCAAGATGCTCAGGTACAGTTGGTGCAAAATGAAAAAATGTCTACATTGGGTCAATTGGTGGCAGGGGTTGCCCATGAGATTAATAACCCAGTGGGGTTTATTATGGGAAATTTAAGCCATGCCCAGCAGTATATTCAGGATATTATTGAACATCTAAATTTATATCAAAAATGTTATCCAGAACCGGATCTAGAAATTCAAGATCATTATGAAGAGATTGAATTGGATTTCTTGCTGAAAGATTTGCCAGATTTGATTGGTTCTATGCACGAAGGGGCAGATCGGATTCGTAATATTAGTCGGTCCTTGAGAACGTTTTCGCGATCGGATATAACGAGTAAGGTCAGCAGTGATATCCATGAGGGAATTGATAGCACTTTGCTGATTCTCAAACATCGATTGAAAGCAACCCAGGATCGCCCAGCGATCGCCATTATCAAAAAGTATGGAGATGTACCGGAAATCGCCTGCTATCCGGGTCAACTGAACCAGGTATTTATGAATTTGCTGGCGAATGCCATTGATGCTTTAGATGAATCGAATCAGGGACGCACGTTCCAAGAGATTGAAAGCAATCCCAACCAAATTACGATTCAAACCCAATTGTCGCCTTCCCAACGGGAAGCCATCATTACGATTGAAGATAATGGTAAGGGTATTCCCGAAGAGATTCGGAATAAAATATTCGATCATCTCTATACCACGAAAGCCTATGGACAAGGGACGGGTTTAGGACTCTCGATTAGTCGGCAAATTGTGGAAGAAAAACATGGGGGTAAACTGACCTGCCATTCAGCGAGCGTTTGTGCCAGCGAAATGGAGTTTTATCGCGGTTGTATCTTTACCATTACCCTGCCCGTAACGTAGAATTACCCTTCGCTATAGTAGAAGAGAAGTCTAGCGCGATCTGGAGTCCACACTTAATGAATTCTGCTTCTTTGCCTCCCTTGGAGTCGGATCGACCAGAGGAATTGCGATCGTGGCAATCCTCCCCTTCTCCCCAAGATATGGGGATTTCTTTACTGATCGAAATGGCTCAACGGGGGGAAATCGATCCTTGGGATGTGCAAGTTATTGATGTGATCGATCGCGTCTTAGAGCAGCTCAACGCCCGTGCTGCCATGACTCCCGAAGACCAGAGTGTGAATCGGGCGGACTTATCAGAATCTGGCCAAGTTTTTCTCTATGCTTCCATGTTAGTCCTCTTAAAAGCCGAAAGCTTAGAAGAAGATAGTAATGACCTCTCTCCAGAAGACTTAGCAGCCGAAATGGAGGACTATGACGATCGGCCTGATGGCAATCGTCCTCGGATTCCTTTCCGCTTAGAAAACCAACTGCGTCGCCGAGCCATTGCTAGACCTCTGAAACAACGGCGAGTGACTCTGCAAGAGCTGATCGATCAACTGCAAACGATGAGCCAAACGCTCGCGGATCGCTCGGAGAAGTCACCGCGTCGTCGCGCCCTTTCTCGCGCTCAAACAGCCAAAGCTATCCGTCAGTTGGCTCATGAGGAAAATTTATCAGAAGTGGCGGAAAAATTAGAGAAATTTCTCAGTCAATATGGGTCAGTTGAGGAAGAGCAACCGGAATGGCTGGAACTTAATCAACTGCTCGTCTCCCATCCCCAATGCGATCGCGTGGGCACATTTTGGGGTTTACTTTTGCTCTCTGCCCAATCCAAAGTCGAATTAAAGCAAGAAGAATTCTATCAAGACCTAAAAATCCGCGTCCTAGGCGAACTGAGTCCGGCTTAACGACTTTTTGGCCAAAAATCGACAGAAGCCAAGGTTAGGAAGTAAAATCACTGATAACCTATATACACAAGGATCAGGTTGTTATCGAACTCCAAGACCTGATCGGTCAATCCTGATTAAGGTATTGGAACACCCGTAGTGATCAAAAAACTGTGGTTGAGGAATAGACAATTATGAAAGCCATGATTCTGGCGGCTGGTAAGGGAACTCGTGTCCGCCCCATCACTTACACCATTCCCAAACCGATGATTCCCATCCTACAAAAACCGGTAATGGAGTTTCTCCTGGAACTATTGCGCCAGCATGGTTTTGACCAGGTGATGGTCAATGTGAGCCACTTGGCCAATGAAATCGAAAGTTATTTTAGGGACGGACAACGGTTTGGGGTTCAAATTGCTTATTCTTTTGAAGGAAGAATTGAATCTGATGGAACTTTGGTCGGGGACGCATTAGGCTCGGCAGGCGGAATGCGCCGAATTCAAGATTATAATCCATTTTTTGATGATACCTTTGTGGTTCTGTGTGGCGATGCCCTGATTGATTTAGATTTGACGAAGGCGGTTAAGTGGCATAAAGAAAAAGGGGCGATCGCCACGGTGATTATGAAATCTGTTCCGAAAGAGGAAGTTTCTAGCTATGGGGTAATTGTTACCGATGAGGATGGACGGGTGAAGGCCTTCCAAGAAAAACCCTCCGTTGAAGAAGCCATTAGCACAGATATTAATACCGGGATTTATATCTTTGAGCCAGAAGTGCTTAATTATGTCCCCTCTGGCCAGGAGTATGATATTGGAGGCGAATTGTTTCCCAAGTTAGTGGAAATGGGAGCGCCATTTTATGGCATTTCCATGGATTTCCAATGGGTTGATATTGGCAAAGTGCCGGACTATTGGCGAGCAGTGCGTGGGGTGCTGCTCGGAGAAATTAAGAATGTGTCGATTCCTGGACACGAGGTTGCCCCTGGCATTTATACCGGTCTCAATGTGGCGATTAATTGGGATAAGGTGGATATTACTGGCCCTGTTTATATTGGCGGCATGACCAAAATTGAAGATGGCGCGAAAATTGTCGGCCCGGCCATGATTGGCCCGAGTTGTCATATTTGTAGCGGGGCGACGGTGGAAAATAGTGTAATTTTTGAGTATTCTCGCCTGGGTGCAGATGTGCGGCTGATCGATAAACTGGTCTTTGGACGCTATTGTGTGGATAAAACCGGCGCATCGATTGATGTGCGATCGGCTGCTTTAGATTGGTTGATTACGGATACCCGTGCTGTGCCACCGCCTGTGCCTCCAAAAGAGCAACAGGCGATCGCCGAATTATTAGAATCTGATTCTTAACCTTATCCATGAATGAGGACAGGCAAGGGGCTGGGGCCCCTTGTTAAGCGCCATCATACAGAACTGGGATTACTCCAGTAGTTGTTGAATAAACTCCAATTGGGTGGTATCGCGAATAATCAAGAAAATTCCCAAACCTAATAACAACATAATTCCAGTTTGCATGACATTTTCTTGGACTTTAGTGGGCAAGGGTTTACCCCGCAATCCTTCAACTAAGAGAAATGCCAATTGACCTCCATCGAGGGCAGGTAGAGGCAAGATATTTAAAATCGCCAAATTGACACTAATAATGGCAGCAAAAAAGAGTAAACTGCCGGAATCCGATCGCGCTAACTTAGCCCCTTCCTCCACAATTCTCACCGGCCCACCCACTTGACCAGCCATAGAGCTAAAATTGGTGATCAGTTGACCGAAGCCTTGAACCGTCCGCACCACAATATCTTCAAACTGCTCTGCGGCTAAACCCAAAACTTCAAACAGGCTTTGAGGCGATCGATAGGTGGGCGTACCATTGGGAAATAACTGTACCCCAATCCGTCCTTTTCCATCTGGCCCGGGTTGAGGAGTGACTCGCAACGGAATTATTTTATTCTCCCGTTCAACGGTTAAGTTTAACGGTTGGTTGGGAGCCGATTGAATGGTTTCTTGGACTACACCAATCGCACGTTCTGAAGCCCCTAATTGTTGGCCATCGATACTAACGATAATATCTCCGACACGAATACCGGCTTGAGCCGCAGGAGTATCACTGGAAAGGACTTGAGGGACTAAAACTCCGGGTTGATAATTAATGCCATCGGGAACCCCTTGAAACCCAAACTGAAGCACCAAAACCACATAGGCAAAAATCAGATTGGCAATTACCCCGGCACTAATGACGATCGCCCGGTCTAATAAGGGACGATTATTGAGTAAATCCGGGTCATCTGGGGGAATGGTACTATCGGGGTCTTCATCCGGAAATCCGACAAACCCCCCTAGGGGGATGGCTCGAATCGCATATTCTGTTTCTGGCCCCTGATATTTCCATAAGATGGGGCCAAAGCCTAAAGAAAACCGGTTGGCATGAATCCCCTGTAGACGGGCGGCCAAAAAATGGCCCAATTCATGCACAATAATCAAAACTACAAGAACTGCGATCGCTGCCAAATAACCCATAGGAGTTGATAAACTTGAACACTGAACAACACTATTTCCTTATTGTAGGCGGTAATTCCCTACAAAACTTCCCGTCCTAAATAGGGTTGCAGGACTTCCGGAACCGTCACCGCACCGTTGGGTTGTTGATAATTCTCTAAGATAGCCGCCATTGTGCGCCCGATCGCCAACCCCGATCCATTTAAAGTATGGAGATATTGGGTTCCTTTTTTCTTTGCCTCGCGGAAGCGAATATTACCGCGTCGTGCCTGAAAATCGCCACAGTTGGAACAACTGGAAATTTCCCGATATTTCTCTGACGAGGGCAACCACACCTCTAAATCATAGGTTTTCACGGCAGAAAAGCCTAAATCTCCAGTACATAATTCAATTACCCGATAGGGCAATTTCAATGCTCGCAGCACTGACTCTGCCTGCTGTACGAGGGCTTCTAACTCCTCGGCTGAGGTTTCCGGACGCACAAATTTAAACATCTCTACCTTATTAAACTGGTGCAGCCGAATTAAGCCTCGCGTATCCCGTCCATAGCTTCCTGCTTCCCGACGGAAACAGGGGGTAAAGGCACAATGATAGAGAGGTAGCTCATCTGCGTTGAGGATTTCATCCCGATAGAGGCTAGTAATGGGCACTTCTGCGGTGGGTGTGAGCCACAGATCGTCTTTTTCACACTTAAAGCTCTCTTCAGCGAATTTTGGTAATTGCCCAGAAGCGGTGAGAGAGTCGCTATTAATCAGGAAGGGGGGCATAATTTCTGTATAACCGGCCTGAATATGGCGATCGAGCATAAACGAAATTAACGCTCGCTCTAAAGCTGCTCCAGCCCCCATTAACGTCACAAAGCGACTTTGGGCAATCCGCACCGATCGCTCAAAATTCAAGATGCCCAATTGTTCCCCAATTTCCCAGTGAGGGAGAATATTCGGAGTCTGGGGTAAATATTCATTCCCCCAGCGCCGCACTTCCACATTTTCTTCCTCGCTCTTACCCACTGGGGTAGAATCATCAGGAAGATTGGGTAAGGGCAGGAGTAACTCGGCGACTTGGGTTTTCAGGTCTTTTTCTTGGGGTTCGAGTTGGGCAAGTTCGGCCTTAACTTGGTTTCCTTCCTCCTTCAGTGCCTGAATTTCCGGGGATTGGGGTGAAGTTCCCGATTTGATCTTTTGCCCCACCTGTTTGCCAATCTCGTTACTTTTCGCTTGCAGTTGGCTGCGTTGCGTTTCTAGGTCTCGTTGTTGGCGATCGAGGTCTAAAATAGTCTGGAGGTCATAATCTGGCCCTCGACTGTTCAGTTTGGCTTGAACCTGTTGGGGATTGTCTCGGATTTGTTTAATGTCCAGCACCGGTTTTTCCTGTAAATAAAGCTGACCCTACACCGATCAGAATATCATCTGCTCAATCGAGTGGTAAGTTAGGCGATCGGAGTCTGGAATCGGCGATCGCCTGGTTATCTATAGCTAATCAAGACCGACGAACCAATCTTTTATACTATTACACACACGAACAATGGACATTGAGAACGTGGATTTTGAAATAGAATTACCAGAGGTGGAAAGTGTCCGCGACCTAACCATTCATGAAGAGTTTTTCTGGTTAATCCAGAATGGACAAAAGCGAAAAATTCGGCTACACAACTACTCTGAAATCTATAAAATCAACTTTCTCTACGAATATGTGATGAATCAGTTAGACTACCAATCCCATATCGTCCTTAGTTCTTTACTGGTGAAACAATTTACCCAAGCTGGCGGTAAAATTGAAGATATGGTAGTGCTAGATATGGGAGCAGGAACCGGCCTAGTGGGCCAAACTTTAGCGAACTTAGGGGTGAAATCTATTGTAGGAATTGATCGAATTCCCGAAGCGGCAGAAGCAGCTCAACGTCAGTACCCTGGTATTTATGAAAATTACTATGTGGGAGAGTTTAATCTTTTGCATCAAGGGAGTAGGAATACATTTACGAATCGAGACTTCAACTGCTTAATGTGTTGTTCAGCCATTGCCCCAGGTCACATTGGAGAAGAATTCAGTTTCATCTTTAATCAGATTACTCCCCAGGGATGGGTCGCTTTTAATGTCGCTCAGTATTTCTGGGAAGATGAGAGTGAAGCAGGATTTCACCAGCAAAATTCCTGGGTCAACCATCCCAACATCTTTGAGATAGTTGAGATCCAAACCTACCGACATCGAGGGTATATGGATAACCGTTCCTTAGACTACCTAGCCATTGTTGGTCGCAAGCTCTCTAGTTTTGAGTCATTTTTTCTGTCACTGTAGATCAGTCGGTCTGTGACGACCGAGATCGATCCTTTCAAAACAACCAAAGGTAAGTTTCTATGCTAGATCTCAATGAACGTTTGGCAATTGTGCGGCAAGTTCCCATTTTCCAGGAAATTGAGAATGAGGAAATTTTGGAACATCTCAATGCTGCGTTACTGGAATTATGGTATCCTGCCGGTCATTTGATTCTTGATGAAGGGCGAAAGGGGGGATTACTGTATATTCTTTTATCGGGGAAAGTTGAAGTCGTTAAGGATCATGCAGTGTTAGCCCAACTGGGTAAGGGCGATTTTTTCGGCGAGATGTCGATTTTCAATGCTGCGCCTCTCTCCGCTTCTGTCCGTGCAGTTGATGAATGTGAGATACTTTTGTTAACTCAACAGCAGTTGTATGAAGCGATCGAAGTTTCGCCAGGGGTAGCGGTCTATATTATTCGCATTTTGTGTCGGCGGGTGAATCAGATGAATCAAGCATTATCTGAGTTTCAAGCACAGAAATCTAATCAATAATTAAGTTAATGATTAAGTTGAATGGTTAATTGATATCGGTTTATTGGCAAAACCCTGCTTCTTCAATAATACCTTTGTCATTTTTCGGTAGGTTGGGTTTCATTCCTCAACCGAACCTACCCATAAAGACGTTTTCGATGTTGGCGAAGGGATACTTCAAAAAGCCGGGTTTCTGAACATCTTATGCCTTACATTATATTTTAAGAACCTGCGAGGATGAAATCCACTTCATCCGTGCCACCGGTTTCACCTTGACCGGAAGTGATTTGCTCGCCATTAACTTCGACTGCCATGGGAGTTTCTTGCAGGTTAATGTTATAGTCTGTTGCATCTGCGGTATACCCTACACTAGCGACCATTTGCCGCCCGGCATCGGTATAGACAAACGCCAACATTTGATTCTTTTCTTTGTCGTTATCGTAAGCCCAAATCACCATATACTGGGTGTCTTGGTAGTCAAAGATTTTCGGGGCACGGGTGGGCACATAGCGCCCAGGAGCACCAAAACTCGCATCTAAAAAGCCTTGTACAGACTCTGGTTCTACACTCACATACTGAATTACTGGGTCGCCAGACGAGTAAGAGGCCATTTGGGCTACGGCTGCTTGTTCTGCGGCTTCTGCGGCTGCATCATCATTGAGGTTTCCTGCTACAGGTTCCTCTTTACCTCGGTTGCGAAAATAATCAACGGCCATTTTTGTGCCAATTCCACCGACGGCGGCGACACCAGCACCAATGAGTAGGTTGCGAAGTTTCATTTTTTCTCCTCATGGTTAGAGAGTATGGGTTTAATCTACCATTACCGATCGCCCATTGGTAAGTTGCTTTTAGATCTCGGTGGGATTCTGAAGAGGGGTAGGATAGATGAGGGTGGCGATCTGCCTAAAATCACCCAGTTCTGCTTTCGCTTAAGTCTGTAACGCCAGGGAAACAGATATTGAACTACCCTCTGCTAGTGGTAATGTTATCACCTATTCACAGGAAAATCTCCCCAGTAATGCAGGGCTGGGCTAAGATGGAAGGAAGACTTAACTTAACCAGTTAAACACGCAACCATGCCTCGCATTATTAACGATCGCTACCTACTACTGCCTAACCCCCGTTCAGGTGGAATGGCAGACGTATATAAGGCCAATGACTACCAAAAAGAGGGTCAGCAAGTAGCAGTCAAAGTCTTTAAACATGGGCAAATTAAGCTAGGAATTCAATCAGAATCGTTCAGACGTGAAAAGCAAATTCTTGCACAACTCAAACACCCTAGCATTATTGATCTTCTTGACTCAGGGCAAGATAAAGAAACCAAAGAACAATTCCTGGTTTTGGACTGGGTGGAGAACAATTTAGAAGGACTTCTTAAAGAGTCACCCTTAGACGGATGGGACTCTTACTGGGAAAGGCTTGCTCTGCCAATACTGAAAGCCCTTGCATTTGCACATGAACGTCAATGTGTGCATCGAGATATCAAACCCAGCAACATTCTAGTTGGGCAAGATGGCAGAATAAAGTTAGCTGATTTTGGCATCTCAAAACTTAGAAGTTATTTTCAGCCGACTGTCACATTGCGAGAATTCGTTTCTCGTCCCTTCACGCCACCAGAAGAGGACGATGGATCGTACCCATATACCCGTGATGTATTTAGTTTTGGGGTAGTGACACTAAAATGCCTGACAAATGTTGACCTTGTTGACTACGCTAGTATTCAAACGGCGATCGCTAATCTTGACGCACCGCCCGAAATTATCGAGATTATTGAACGTTCAGTTGCAAAAGATCCTGCTGAACGGCAACTCAATGCAGAAGTCTTGTTAGCAGAAATAGATGCTATTCAGCAGAAGCGATCTCGTTCACAAACAAGCCGACAATATACTTGCTACTTACAGCTTACTCGGAGCGCCTTAAGAAATCTTCAGAACGAGTTTGAGCAATCTGAAAAAGAAATAGAGATAAATTTACTTGAAGATTTAAATTCAGGATGTGGCTTTTTAAAAAAAATAGACCATAAAAATAATGGTTTATATTCAGACAATAAATACTCAGTTTTTGGTTTTTCATACCGATATCTAGTTGCAGCAGAGCAAGATCACTTAGCTGTAATTAATGCTCAGAGCTTTTCAAGTGCTATTCTTGAACAGAATCGCGAGCGCTCTTGGCAACCTCTTTATGAATTTAAATTTGGGAAACCTATAGTCAAATGGGAAGCAGAGGATGTTATCCGGGAATTGAGGTTATCGATTGAAGAACATGAGGCAAACTTAAGACAAACAAGAGTTGAAGAAGAGAAGGAGCAAATATTTCGAGTTTGGTGGGATATCCTGAGAGCTAAGACTGATTGGGAAGAGCAGAGGGAGAAATCTCTTAAGTATCTTACCTTCAAAACCGATCGTAATCGAGTCATTTTTCAATTAGCAGAATTGCCTGAAGATGATATTGTTGGGCAGTCTCGTCATGTCAAAAATTCTAAGGGGTTCAGCCTATTAGGTGGAGATGTTATAGAGGTAGAAAGTGATGAATTACATCTATATGTTAGATACGGACAAACAGATCGACTACCTCAACAGGGTGAACTTTCTTTCGATACTCGATTGGCTGAAATTGCGATTAATCGACAGAAAAGTGCTTTAGATGCCATTCGATACGATCGCGCTGTTCGTTCTGATTTGCGAAATCTATTAATCAACCCTGATGAGATTAAAGTTCCTACTTTAGAGTCTGAAGTTCAGTTTATCCAGGATTTGAACGCATCACAGCAGGAAGTCGTGATATCTGCTCTCTCAATGCAAGACTTTTTATTGGTACAGGGACCACCAGGTACAGGAAAAACAACTTTTATCACGGAAGTTATTCTACAAACACTTCAACAAAATCCTGAAGCACGAATTTTACTTAGCTCTCAGACTCATGTTGCGCTAGATAATGCATTAGAACGGATTCAAGCTAAGAATCCCAACTTGAAACTCATCCGAATTGGCAGTCCCGAAAGAGTTTCAGAAGGTGTTCACTCATTACTTTTAGAGGAGCAAATGGAGAAGTGGCGCGAGGATGCACTAGCAAAAGGTCAAGATTTTCTAGCTGATTGGTCGGTGAATCATGGAATATCTCAAAAACATTTGGAGAAAGCAATCTTATTCCAGGATCTCAAAAATATTGTGCTAGAGATAGAAAACTTGAGGGTAGAACTACAGCGTCGAAAGCAAGAAAAAGAAGAAAATTACCCTGATTTAGTAAGTTTGAAAGGAAAACAAAAACGAAGAATATTAGCGGCACAAGAACAAGAGTTTAGCCAATTAAACGAAGAAATCGAAGAATTACAGAAAAAGGCAAAATATTTACGAGATGAACAAAAGCAAAAAGTCAAGCGTCTTCAGGGAATAACTAAACTCAAAGCTAATGAGTTATTAAAATTGACCAGTGTAGAGCTAGAGCATCAGAGCAATAATTTGATTGACCCAAATGCACCCAACGCTAAATCACTTCAGCAACTTATAAACCTGCAAACAGAATGGTTTGATCAATTTGGTCGTAATGAACGATTTAACGATCCATTAATTAAGCGATCGCAACTTGTTGCTGGAACTTGTATCGGCATTTCAAGGGCAATTAATGATTCTGAATTTGACCTTTGTATTGTAGATGAGGCTTCCAAAGCAACTGCGACAGAAGTCTTAGTACCAATGTCGCGTTCTATCAAGTGGCTGTTGGTAGGAGATCCAAAACAACTTCCACCCTTTCAAGATGAAGCCAGTCGAAATACTGGTTTTCTTGAGCAATACGAATTAACTCCAGAAGATGTTCGGGAAACTTTGTTCGATCGCTTTCTAAAAGTTTTACCGGATGAATGCCAGAAACTGCTGGCTACTCAACATCGAATGGTAGAACCAATTGGTAAACTCATTAGTACCTGTTTCTATGATGGTAAACTAGAAAGTAGCGGACCTGAAATTGATAAGATTTTAAGTAAAGCTTTACCCCAACCTGTTACGTGGCTAACGACATCAAAACTTCCTAATAGTCGCGAGCAAAGTGCTAATTCTAGCTTTAATAATTCCTGTGAAGTTACTGTCATCTTTCAATGGTTGAAGCAACTAAATCAAGCAGCTACGGAAGCCAAGAGGAATTATAAAGTAGCAGTTTTAAGTGGTTATGCGGCACAGTTGAAATTGCTGAAGCGTAGGTTAGATGCAAAACAACGTAGCTTGCAGGCATTAGCAATTGAGTGCAATACCGTTGATGCTTTTCAGGGACGTGAAGCTGATATCCTAATTTATTCTATCACTCGCTCCAACAAAGATGGAAAAATCGGCTTTTTACGCGATGAAGCTAGGTTGAATGTTGCCTTATCTAGAGGTCGGGTTGGTCTTTTAATTGTAGGCGATCATCAGTTTTGTCGGTCATTGATTCATAGCCCTTTGAGTCATGTTTTACGCTACATTGAACAAAATTCAGAAGACTGCATTTGTAAGGAGGTAAGCTGATGAACCGGGAATCAGAGTTTATTTCTATCTCTTCTGAGGATCTACGTTGCTATGATAACCGTCCTGGCTTTGACTTAGTTAGTTGCCAAGAAGTGGGTTTGCCTGTCTATAAAATTACCATTGATATTCTGACTCAAATTCGCAAGTCTATTCCGCCAATTGAAGAGTTTGTTCTAAGATCGATTGATGCTGGGTTATCTTCTGAAGAGGAAATCGCAGGATTTTTAGGTTTGGAATTCTCAACAACGAGGGAGGCAATGGTAAATCTTAGACTGAGTGAAGATATAGATTTAATTGCTCCTGATGCTTCACCGATTCAAACATGGAAACTAACTAAGAAGGGTGAGAGGACTTTAAGGGAAGCAAAAATCATTGTTCCAGAGGAACGAACTTTCGATATTAACTTTGATGGACTTCTGCGAACTCCGCGTTGGTACGGACAATCTGAGAAGATGTTACTAAAGCCAAGAAATTTAAGAGACGAAGGTGTCGTGGAAATTGAACCCTCACCTAAGCGTCCTCCAGAATTATCTGACTTGAGTATTAAGGATATTGACAAAATTATTCGTGAAATTCTTGGGAATAGCAAAAGTCAGAACCCTAAGAATCAAAATGAGTTAGATGTATTAGCATTAAAGGCAATTGAGCGTAGGCAAAGATTTTTCCAGCCATCTACTGCACTTATTTACAAGGCAAAAGATAGTGATGAAATTCAAGTCGCATTTATTGTTGATGACATCCTATCGAGCGAGCATGAGGCTACCTTCGCTCGTTCAAATGGAGCCAAGAAAATTAGAAGCCAGATTCTTGATGCTTTGCAGGAAAATGAGCCTCTCAAACTTGCAAAAGAGATTTTAGGAAACGACTTTGTAAATAATCATTTGGAGAATTTAGTCGATCTAGATAATGTAGCTGATAAAGTAGCTTTAGTTACCTCTCAAATAGAATCTGAGATAAAATCTACACAGGAGCAGCTAGATCGGATAGATGATGTCAATGAAAAAGATGAATTACGTCAAGAATTGCACGAAAAGGATGAAAGGATAGCAGAACTTAAAGCTCAACTAGATTTTGTTATTTCTTCTTGTCCTATACGTTTGCTAGAAATGTACGATCATCGTCCTCTACTAGAGGAGGCTTTGAAAGACACTCAGGAACGTTTAATGATTATTTCTCCGTGGATTCGGGGTAATTCAGTCAACCGATGGTTTCTTCAGGAGTTTGAGAATCTACTCAAACGAGGAGTCCAAGTTTTTATTGGATATGGTTTGGGAGAGAAAGACGAAAATCGTTATTCACAAGATATTAAGGCTGAAAAAGCTCTACAAAAATTAGCAAACCGATACTCTACATGCTTCACACTTAAACGCTTGGGAGATACCCATGCTAAGATCCTGATTTCAGATACTAAGTTTGCGGTCACTACCAGTTTTAATTGGCTATCATTCAAGGGCGAACGAGATCGGACATTTCGTGATGAGCGTGGGACATTAGTTTCCGATCCTCAGAAAATCGATGAGTTATTCGACAATTTGCTCAGACGGTTCACTAATTCATGAAAACAAAAGTGGAGCGATCGCAACCATAGCACTGACTCCCGCGATACTGACTCCTACAGTTGCTTAACTCCTGAGTGAGAAGATTTCATTGTATCTGGATATTGCCACAGAAAAACTTCTGGGGGCAGAACGAGAACGCTATATACAGCGCAAAGCGCTGGGGAATAGGGAATAGGGAATAGGGTTGTGGTACATGGCTTTGAGAATTCAAGCTTGTGTTTCATCACAGCGCTTTGCGCTGTAACGGAGTACAGTATCATTGAGATAAGTCATTGCGAATGGAACGAAGTGGAATGAAGCAATCGCAAAATCCCCAAATCTTGGCGATTGCTTCCCTGCGGTCGCAATGACAACTCGAATCTATG
>NZ_JAGHZH010000061.1:0-4664 GCF_017746885.1 Roseofilum sp. SBFL
CAGGGGGTTTTCTGTCACTACAGGTAAGACAGTATCCTAAATCTGCTCTTGAGCGATCGCTCTTTTTTCTAAACCTATTAGACCTTTAGGAGTTTAGACCTTAAAAGGATTTAGGCGTTAGGAGATTAACTCCAGGCGTAGAGATCGCCATTTGGGGCAAAACTCAATAACCGAACGCCTCGGCGATCGCCCCCTTTACCAACCCGTACATAAAAGTTTCCCCATTAGAAATGCTGGCGTAACTTCAAGACCTTCGTTAACTCCCGCTGCACTCGTTGATAAAGAGGCATTTTCCCCACCTCAATCTCCGCATAAAACTCGGAATTTATCAACCCTTTTTCCTCCACATTATTCACCGTAGCAGTTAAGATTAACTCTTGAGTTTGAGCCGAATCATCCGGTTGCGTGAATCGCTTCATATTACTCACTTTAGCAATTTCTGTCGGATATCCCGGTTGAATGGGTTTTAACTCCACCTGAGCCGAACCCCGTTCAACAATCTCTTGAATCAAGTCCGCATCTGCTTGGTGAAATGTAATTTCTGCCTTCAAGCGATTCAGATTAGCAATTTGTAAAACGGGGTCATGACGATCGAGCCATTTTCCCCGTTTTTCGGATAAATCCTGGGCAAAGATAATCCCACGAATGGGAGATTCCAATTCCCGGTTTTCTAATTGTTGAGATTTCAACTGAGCCATTCGCTCTTTGACTTTTTGTACCGTTGCCACTTGGGCTTGGTGTGCTGCTTGAGCGGCTTCTAGCTCCTGCTCAAGAGTTCTCCACTGGGCTTCTTCAGAACGGAATTGATGGTCAATATCTTCGAGACTTCGCTCTAATTCTTCCGCTAAAGTATCGATTTCTGCTTGTTTGGCTTGTTGGCGATCGCGCAATTCTTCAATGCGTGAGATACTGCTATTAATTTCCTCTCTGACTCCTTCAACACGCTCTTCTAAGTCCTCTTGATAGCTAACCGATATGGCTCCCTCTTCAATCACGCCATTTTCTCCCAATCTTTCTATGCGCACTTGAAGGTTATCTAAGCGATTGTTTTGATGAATCATTGTTCCCTCTAGTCCAGAAATTTGGCTGTCCATGGATTTTATTTCATGAATAATGCGCTCAATCCTAGGAGGAGGAGAACTACTCGATAAGCGAGCGACATCGTCTTCCACTCTCGCTCTAGTTTCTCGTGCAGCTCTTACCCGTTGTTGTGCTTCTAAGTCTCGATGAGTGAGAACGGCAATGTCTTGAGAGGCTGTAGTTAACTTGGCTTCTTCTTGAGCTAAACGAATTTCTTCTGCCATGATTTCATCTTTCAAGTCCTGACTTTGAACTTGAGCCAGAATAGTCCCTGATTCAACTGGTTCTCCATCCGCTACCATGAAGTTCAGGATGCGTCCCGGTTCATCTAGGTAAACATATTGTAGATTTTCGGGTAGGGGTTTGAGTTGTCCTTTACCGCGCACAGATGTGGTGACTTCAACCTGAGAGAGGGCAAATAACCCTCCTGCCAGTCCCAGGAGCAGCAGAATTCGTCTCCATGGAGTCCCTTTCTTTTCTGGGGAGGCGATCGCCTCTTGAGTGGGAGGAACCTGCTTTTTCTTGGTCTGAGCATCCATTTTAGCTGGAGGAACGACTTTGAGAGAAGGGGGTTGGGGGTTAGAAGTGTTGGTCATGGGAAGATGCAAGAATTAAGAACAAAGGACATGAATGAAATTAATCTCTAGGGAAGAAGTAATAGATTGCCCAGAGGGTGAGTAAGGCTAGAGCGGTAATCGGAATATGGGCTAAACTCCAGGTAAAGATCCTCCAGAAGAGAAAGCCAAAGACCAACCCAATGTAAGCTAAACTTAAGGGAGCATAGAGGGCTAAAATCCACAAGTCTTTGCGATTTTCCTTAAGGGGTTGACCGGTAAAGAAGTTAAGGTATAAACAAAAGGCACGACCTCTAAGGTTATTAATTCCAGTGGCTGCTACTGCCAGATGATAACCATCAAATTTGGCCATTGGGTTGAGATTAATGGCCAGAGTAAATAAAGAAGCTGCCATCAGCAGAAAACTGGACGTATGTAACCCGATGCCATCGGTAGAAAAATGCCAAATCCAAAAGCCCAGTGCTGCCAGGATTAATTGCACTAATATTCCCGCACCAACGACTAGGATTCGTTTCCAGCGAGAGAAACAATAACTATCACTAGTATTGGTATAAGCGGCTGGAATCAGCATCATGAACAGCAGGCCGATTTCGGGGACAATCCCTCCATAATGTTTCAAAGTAAAGGCATGGCCTCCTTCATGGAGAAGAACGACGAGAAAGCTAAAGATAATAAAAGGGAGAATGAGACTATTTTCATAGGCTTGAACCAGGTTTTTTCCTTGATGAATAATGGCTTCTGAGTGATAGAATCCTAGGGCTGTAGAGAGACTCAAAAAGGCGAGAAGTAAGAAGCCTATAGGTTGAGAGAAGATCCAGTCAATCTTATTGATATGGGCGTTAAGAAAGGGGTCTGGGTTAAATAGAGGAATGCGAAAAAAAAGTAATTGTAGGGGGCTAAACTTTTTTCGCGGAGGCTTGCTCGGTTCAGTTCCTACCAGCATTCCGGTGGTCTTGAGCATCTGGAGCAGTTTTTTTAGATGTTCGGGAGGAATACAGAATTCTTGAATAATAGCTTGAGGACTGGAAATTTCTAGTTGTTCAATTAGGGTTTTATCTTCAGAAGTAACTTGGAGAAAGGTGACGTTTTCTGGGTTGCGGAGTATCCAATAGTCATGGTGGTTAATCCATTGCAGACAAGGTTTGAGGACAGAAGAAGATTGGAGAATTTCAGGTTCTTCAGTTTCCTGAAAGGTTAAGATGCCTAAGTCGATGAGTTTTTCTAATAGTTGGCTGACCCAGTTGGGGGGAAGAGCATGGTTGAATTCCTGTTGACAAGCTTCCTGAATCTGATTTAGGGTAAATTGACCGACAAAGTAGCGCAGAGCGTAGCCTTCTTCTCGGGAGAAGGGGAATTGTTTTTCAGGAGATTTGAGGATAATGTTTTCTGAGTTTTTGAGTTGCCCAAGTTTCCAGTATGCCCCTAGGTTGGGGCAAATGAGCTGGTCGGCATACGAACTTAGGGGTGGGATTTTCATAGTCTATTAAAACTCTCATGCCTTATTTTTTCTGTCATCGTTCATCAACGAGAAGTAACAATTCTTTACATAATTATTGGAATTGATGTTGGAGAGAGCAGAAATTTATCTGGCCAGCTTGGTGTTGATTCAATTAACGCTATCTTGGCTATTACTCTACGCCTAAATCCCTTCCTATAAATCGTTAGATCCACTGAAAAACTCGCCCGAGAAAAAACAGTAATTTCACCAGGGAGCTGTTTTGATTGGCTCTATAGATTCCCCTGCATTGGATTTATATCTCTCGGTATCTAAACCTTCGGAAATTCGCTCCTTTTCTTCGAGAAAGGCAAAATTTGAAGAGACCATCAGGAAGAGGGTGAAACTTTAACTTTATTATTGTCCCTGAAGTGTTGACTTTAGCGATCGCCGAATGGCAAGGCTTATATTCGTTGTATAGAGAAGGATCGTTGTTCAGCTCAACACCCTCCTACCGGCATCAATTGGAGTGAGCTAAAGCACCAGATGTAAACTTGAGCCATCTTCTGGACGCGAATGTAAGGTCATAACCCCCAATTATTGCTCGATTTCATGCTCTTGAGAGTTCCTTTCTTCAGAACCCTCTAGGCCAATATTTCCTATTTTGTTGACGTAGGATAGGTGAGAGAGGCTGGAGATCGCCCCCTTTAGTTGCTCGTCGCTTACGGCTAAATATTCTTCGAGTGTCGCTAAAGAGTGGTGTCCGCTTATCTGTTGGATGATTCTCAGGGGTACGCGACTGTTATGCATGGTCGTTAGGGCTGTACGGCGAAGGGAATGGGTTGAGGCTCCTTCAATACCCAGTTCTTCTAAGGCTATTCGTAAGATACGAGAGGCTGACATGGGATTAATGTGGCTTTTGCCGTGCCTTCCAGGAAAGAGCCAGTATTGGTGTAGGGGTGGGCTGTATTCGCTCAGAAGGGCTTGTAGGTCTTCTCCTACAGGGATACAACGGGTGTCGAGTTTGCCTTTGGTGCTTTTTTTGCGGATAATCAGCTCGGGCCTGACCTGGCGCTGTTTGTCATAGACATCAACTCGTCTTAGGGTGCAGGCTTCATTGATTCGAGCTGCTGTATAGAGGCACACTCCAAAGAGGCAGCGGTCTCGCAGGGTTTTTAGTCCCTGGTTAAATAAGAGTTGAATTTCTTGGGTTGTCAGCACTTTGCCTTTGCCGTGACGGTCGATTTTCACCCTTGCTCTGCACCCTAACCGTGTTTAATGGTTAGCTTACATTATGCTGCTTCCCTTCTACATCCTCAGCGATCGCCCCCGGCAACATCCTTGGGGTTCCTCAACTCCCATTGACTCTCTTCTTCAAGGACTTGGAACGGTTCAACCATCCCTGCAAGAAAACCTCTTGATCGGGCTTCCGACTGACGATGTTAAACTAAGCCGGACAGTCACCTGCCCGACTCGTCTTCAAAACCGTGCGTGAGACTTTCACCTCACACGGCTCCTCAATTGAACGGTTCTTGTCACGAATACTAATCAAGTCCGCAGCAGTTTTGCGGTCA
>NZ_JAGHZH010000062.1:0-27565 GCF_017746885.1 Roseofilum sp. SBFL
GCGGCAGGGCTTGCCGTGTCAGTCTGCGGAGCGAGTGTAAGACCCGAACAGAGTAAATCTGTGAAGGCAACTGCGATGAAACAGAAACCTAAATCGTGAGGTTTAGGAATCCCCTCGCCTTTAGGCAGGGGTGGATGTCAAGATTCTAAGCTAGAAAGGGTAATCAGCCCCGTGAAAAACCCAGTAGCCGCAAGGCACGCACCTTGAAAACTGAAGTTATGGGGTTCTTCTCAGGAAAGCTTGAGAAGGTGAAAACTTCAAGCACCAAGTATCAGAGAAACTGAATATTTTAGGTTTTGAACTGTATCGTAGAGCATACGAAAACAGGCTTCTGGAATGGAGCGAACGTCTGAGGAGAGGATCGCCTCTGGATTAAATACCGCAAGAGATTTAGTTGAAGCGAACTCGTTGAATCAGAAATCCAAAGCAGTGATGTTTGGAGAATCTACTCGACTTTAGCCAGTGGAGTATGTCAAACCCTAAGTCAAGAAAAAGGTGTCATCATAACTCTTATGGCACTTTTTTCAAGCTTTTGATGTGAGATATGGATCGCCCATGCAGAATTCAGACGTAACCCTTAAAGCTAACATGAATACCGGATCTTTGTCCCCAAACTCCTCTGTCCCCGCGTCTGAGCCACAGACTCGCCCATTTTACGATCGCCATTTAGGCCCGAATGACAACGATATTCAGCGGATGCTCAACCTGTTAGAAATCGATGACTTAGAGGCCTTAATTGAGCGTACCATTCCCCCAGCGATCCAGCTCACTCAGCCCCTCGATCTCCCCAGCGCCCAAAGCGAACATGAAGCGCTGAAAACCCTCAAAGAGATGATGGGCGAAAACCGGATTTTTCGCTCTTATATAGGCATGGGCTATGCCAACTGTATCACCCCACCGGTCATCCAACGTAATATCCTGGAAAATCCCGGATGGTATACTGCCTATACGCCCTATCAAGCCGAAATTGCCCAGGGTCGTCTCGAAGCCTTACTTAACTTTCAGACCCTGGTTATTGATTTAACCGGGTTAGAAATGGCCAATGCTTCCTTACTCGATGAAGGAACAGCAGCCGCCGAAGCGATGAGCATGAGCTATGGCCTCTGCAAAAATAAGGCTAACAGCTTTTTTGTCTCCCAAGAGTGTCATCCTCAAACCATTGAAGTGGTGCAAACCCGCGCCCAACCCTTGGGTATCGAAGTGATTGTGGGCGATCATCGCACCTTTGATTTTAGCCAACCCATCTTTGGGGCGCTGCTGCAATATCCCGCAACCGATGGCACGATTTATGACTACAGCGAATGTATTGCCAAAGTCCATGAAGTAGGCGCTCTGGCGACAGTAGCGGCTGACCTTCTGAGCCTCACCCTGTTGACTCCTCCAGGAGAAATGGATGCGGATATTGTGGTGGGGAATAGCCAACGGTTTGGGGTTCCCCTAGGCTATGGCGGCCCCCATGCGGCCTATTTAGCCACCCGCGAAGCCTATAAACGGCAAGTACCCGGTCGCATTGTCGGTCGCTCGAAGGATAAGGATGGACTGCCGGCTCTGCGGTTAGCGCTGCAAACGAGGGAACAACATATCCGCCGGGATAAGGCGACAAGTAATATTTGTACGGCTCAGGTGCTGTTGGCGGTGATTGCCTCGACGTATGCCGTGTATCACGGGCCGGAAGGTCTGAAGGCGATCGCCAAAACGATCCATCAACATACCCTCTGGTTAGCCGCTGGTCTCAAGCGTTTGGGCTATAGCTTGCCTGAAAGCCGGTTTTTTGACACTTTACGGGTAAACTTGGGTGAAACGTCCTTAGAGAGCCTATTAGCTGCCGCTAATGGGAAGGAAATTAACCTCCGTACTCTAGATGAGAAGACTGTGGGGATTTCATTGGATGAAACCACGACTATCGCAGATGTCATCGACCTATGGGAGATTTTTGCCCAGGGACAAAATTTACCCTTTAGCGCAGAAGAAATTATCGGGTCTGCACCGACCCCAGATTTGGGTCACTTCACGCGCCAAAGTCCCTACATGACCCATCCCGTATTCCATCAATACCATTCGGAAACGGAACTATTGCGCTATCTGCATCGCCTGGAAGCGAAGGATTTGTCCTTGACGACCTCCATGATTCCCCTCGGCTCTTGTACGATGAAACTCAATGCTACAGCCGAGATGATTCCGGTGACTTGGCCGGAAATCGGTCAAATTCATCCCTTTGCACCCCTGGAGCAAACGGCAGGCTATCAGGAAATGTTCCGTCAGTTGGAAGCTTGGTTAGCTGAAATTACCGGATTTGAGGCGGTTTCGTTGCAGCCCAATGCGGGGTCTCAGGGAGAATATACCGGATTATTGGTGATTCGAGCCTATCATCAGCATAACGGACAAGGCGATCGCCATATTTGTCTGATTCCAGAGTCAGCCCATGGCACGAACCCCGCCAGTGCCGTGATGTGTGGGATGAAGGTAGTCGCGGTAAAATGCGATCGCCAGGGTAATATTGACCTCACTGACCTCAGAGCCAAAGCCGAAAAACACAGCGCTCAACTCTCGGCGCTTATGGTCACTTATCCCTCCACCCACGGCGTATTTGAAGAAGCCATTCAAGAAATCTGCGAAATTATCCATAGCCATGGCGGTCAAGTCTACCTCGACGGAGCCAACATGAACGCCCAAGTGGGATTATGTCGTCCCGGAGACTATGGCGCAGATGTTTGTCACCTGAACTTACACAAAACCTTCTGTATTCCCCACGGTGGCGGCGGCCCGGGGATGGGGCCCATTGGCGTAGCGCCCCACTTGGTTCCCTTCCTTCCCGGTCATAGTATCGTCGATTTAGGCAAGAACCAACAGGGAGCGGTAGCAGCCGCGCCTTGGGGAAGTTCGAGTATTCTGCCCATTTCCTGGATGTATATTGCCATGATGGGCACGCAAGGATTAACCGATGCCACGAAAGTAGCGATTCTGAATGCCAATTATATCGCCCATCGTCTCGACCCCCATTATCCCATTTTGTACACCGGCAAGTTTGGCTTAGTTGCTCACGAGTGTATTGTGGACTTGCGCCCCCTGAAAAAGTCGGCGGGTGTGGAAGCCGAAGATATTGCCAAACGGTTGATGGACTATGGGTTCCACGCGCCTACTATGTCTTGGCCAGTGGCCGGAACGATCATGGTTGAACCCACCGAAAGCGAATCGAAGGAAGAGCTAGACCGCTTCTGCGATGCCATGATTGCCATTCGCGAGGAAATTGCAGCCATTGAGCGGGGAGAGATGTCTGCGGAGGATAATCTGCTCAAAAATGCTCCCCATACGGCTGAAATGCTGTTAGCGGATGAGTGGACGCATCCCTATTCGCGCCAGCAAGCGGCCTATCCTGCGCCTTGGACGAAGGAGTTTAAGTATTGGCCGCCAGTGCGACGAATTGATAATGCATTTGGCGATCGCAATTTTGTCTGTTCCTGCGCTCCCATGGAAGCCTATTCTTAGGCGATAGAACAGATAGAAGCCGGGTCATCTGTTTCCTTCTTGCTCAAAGCAAGGACATCCCAGGAGAAACCCGGTTTCTTGGCGCTAGGGAATGGGGAATAGGGAATACAGCGCAAAGCGCTGTGATGGGGGGATGGGGGGATAGGGGGAGCAAACAACAGACTTGGTAGAAGCTCTGAGCTGTTCTAGATATTGTTAAAAACCGTCATTAATGTACCTCATAGCAGAGGAAACTGCTGTAAAGTTTTAGTGTTTCTATCCCTTCTAGACTCTAGCTTGTGAGTCTCCTTATCCGCTCTTAGTGCGATCGGGTTTTCCCCATTTTTTCCACAAAGGAAACAAGTTTTCCACAGGGTTTTGAGGAAAAACAGGGAAAAATTCCCCCTCTTAGGTTAACCGACGTGTCCAAGAGGGGGTTTCTGTTCTGTCGTGAAGCGATCGCCGCTAACTCTTCTTGCGACCCCGCGAACTGGTAGTTTTCGTGCTTTTCTTAGCCTTCAATAACTCTAGAGCCTCTTCTAAAGTTACCTCTTCAACCGGCCGTTCTTTCGGCACACTGGCATTCACTTTACCATGCTTCACATAGGGGCCATAGGGGCCATCATAAATATTAATGGCTTCTCCATCCTCTGGATGTGTTCCCAACTCTCGTAAGGGTTCCTTAGTCTTACTGCGACCTCCTCCCCTGGTTTTTTTCGGTTGGGCTAGTAATTCCAGAGCGCGATCGAGGCCAATCGTTAAGATATCATCTTCTTTCTTCAAAGAGCGATAATCTTTACCTTCCTTACCTTGATCGTGGACAATATAGGGGCCAAAGCGACCTAAACCTGCTTTGATATTCGCTCCCGTTTCGGGATGTTGTCCCAACAATCTAGGTAAAGATAACAACCCTACGGCCATATCCAAGGTTACCTCTTCTGGTTTCATCCCTTTGGGCAAGGAAGCACGTTTTGGTTTTTTGTTTTCCTCCGACACCTCACCAAGCTGCACATAGGGGCCATAGGTTCCATTGAGGATAAAAATCTCTTCTCCCATCTCCGGATGAACACCGAGGCAGTCAGGGCCTTCGGTTTTTTGCTTGAGCAGCGTTTGTACCTGTTCGAGATCGAGAGTATCGGGGGTTAAATGGGGCGGAATAGAAGCCGTGAGCGGTTCATCTTCTCCATTTTCCACCACCACATAGGGGCCATATTTCCCTAAACGGACTTTAGCTTCTAAACCCTCCAATTCCAGAGTTTTAGCGGTATTGGGATCGATTTGGCTCTCCCGTTCTTTCACCTGAGTTTCTAAACCCGTTTCACCTTGATAAAAGGTTTTTAGATAGGGTAGCCACTCCACCTGTCCCATAGAAATATCATCCAAAGTTTGCTCCATGCGAGAGGTGAACTGAGTATCCACCAGATCGGGAAAATGCTGTTCTAGAAGATTAGTCACCGCAAAGGCGGTAAAGGAAGGCACAAGGGCCTTATTGATCATTTGGGCATAACCCTTGCCGATAATCGTATCAATAATACTGGCGTAGGTACTGGGACGGCCCACCCCTTCTTTTTCCAGGGTTTTGACTAAGGACGCTTCAGTAAAGCGAGCGGGGGGTTGGGTTTGGTGATCGATCGCCTCTAATTGTTTACAATTAGGATGATCCCCTGCTTTGAGTTCGGGCAGGATCACCTCCTGATTTTCCAAGGCGGCATCGGGATCGTCAGAACCTTCCACATAAGCGCGGAAAAAGCCAGGGAAATTAATCCGTTTACCAGAAGCACGAAATTCTGAGGTTTCCACTTGCAGATTAACCGCAATTTGGGTTAACTGGGCATTGGCCATTTGAGACGCTACGGTGCGCTTCCAAATCAGGTCATAAACCTTGGCTTCCCGACCCCCTAAACCTGTTTCTTGGGGCGTACGAAACTGCTTTCCGGCTGGACGAATGGCTTCGTGAGCTTCCTGCGCTCCCTTGCTTTTCGTGCTGTATTGGCGCGGCGTAGGGGAGAGATATTCGGGCCCATATTTCTGTTCTACACAACTGCGAGCTGCGGCGATCGCCTCTTTCGACAAATGCACCGAATCCGTCCGCATATAGGTAATATAGCCCTGCTCGTACAAATTTTGGGCGGTCCGCATCGTTTCCTTCGCGGATAACCCCAATTTGCGATTTGCTTCCTGTTGCAGAGTCGAAGTCGTAAAGGGAGGAGACGGTTTGCGCGTCGTCGGCTTTTCATCCACCTCAGTCACCGTCCAAGTTTTTCCCTCTAACTGCTTTTGCAGTGCCTTCGCTTCTGTCTCATTGAGCAGTTTCACCTTACGGTTATTAATGATTTTTCCGGTCTGAGGATCGAAATCACTGCCTGTTGCAATCTTAACCCCATCCAGAGTGGTTAACCGGGCTTCAAACGTCAGTTTCGTCTGTTCCAACGTCGCCTTGAGATCCCAATACGATCCCTGACGAAAAGCTCGCCGTTCCCGCTCGCGAGCCACTAACAACCGAACCGCCACCGACTGCACCCGTCCGGCTGAGAGTTTCGGCGCTATTTTTTTCCACAATAAAGGAGAAATTGTATATCCCACCAAGCGGTCTAAAATCCGCCGGGTTTCTTGAGCATGAACCAATTGCAAATCAATATCCCGGCAGTTTTTTAGGGCTGCCCGAATGGCTTCTTGGGTAATCTCATGAAAGACCATCCGCTTAATGGGAACCTTGGGTTTTAAGAGTTCCTTTAGATGCCAACTAATACTCTCACCTTCTCGGTCTTCATCTGTCGCCAGAATTAACTCATCCGCTTTCTTGAGAGCATCTTTGAGTTCTTTAACAATTTTCTTTTTATCTTTGGGAATCACATAGAGAGGTTCAAAGTTTGCTTCTACATTGACTCCCAATTGGGCCCATTTCTCCTTTTTGACGCTGGCGGGAATTTCATCAGCGGCGGAGGGAAGGTCACGAACATGACCCATTGAGGCTTCTACTTGGTAACCACTGGGTAAAAAGTTGCGGATCGTTCGCGCTTTGGTTGGAGATTCAACGATAACGAGGCTTGACATAGGGCATATGGGGAATAGATCAGCAGAGATGGGTTAATTTATCTCTAGCTAGTTTGTCAACTTGGAAGATTTTTGTGCATTTGTCAAGGGATAAATCATTAAGATTTATGGGAATGGGGACAGAGTAACACTGGGTTTGATCCTTTCCTTGTTATATCCGATTTCCTCCCCATCCTCCCTCCCCCTATTCAGTCCTAGTCGAGTAGGTGTAAACTGTCTAGTAAAGTTAAAGTGGATCAATAATCCCAAAATACTCAACTGCTTGGAGCAAATGATCCTGTAGATTCAGATGACCTTGACAAACCTCATGAAATCTAGTAAAGATAGCAGCTTTGAAGGGCCCGTTAAACCGAAAGTCTTATCCCAACTGGGTGACTTTCTTTACTGTACCGTCAAACCAACCTGTAATGGGAGCGTGGAATGAGTCAGGGTGAACGCCGAGAAAGACGCAGTAAAAAAGCCAAATTGATGGTCGTTGATGATGAACGAGACAACTTAGATCTACTTTATCGAACCTTTCGACGAGATTTCCAAGTTTACCGTGCTGAAAGTGCAAAGGCCGCTCTAGAGATTCTGGATCAAGAAGGAGAAATGTCAATCATTATCTCTGACCAACGGATGCCAGAAATGAATGGTACGGAGTTTCTGGGCAAAACGGTAGAACAGTATCCAGACACCATCCGTATTTTATTAACCGGTTATACAGATGTGGAGGACTTGGTTGAGGCCATTAATGCGGGGAAGGTGTTTAAGTATATTGTTAAACCCTGGAACCCGACGGAACTGAAGGCCTTAATTGAGCAAGCTTCAGAGACCTACCAAGTCATTAAACAAAGTACGAATAATTTGCGGCGATCGCTACGGCGGGAGTCGATTCAAAATACGGTGATGACGGCTCTCAGAGATAAGCTCGATTACGACAGTATGTTGCAAAACATCAGCGAAACGCTGGGCGAGAACTTTGAAGCAGATTTCTGTTGTCTTCAGTCCGTTGAAGAAAAAAAGTTGACTGCACATCAGTTTGCTTATCATAAGGTTCCGGACTCCTCAGAGGATATCAATCTCCTCAATTCCCCAGACTCTCAAGCCTTAATTCAATCCGCTCTAGAGAGTCATCAAACCCAAACTCAACGGTCTTCAGAAGGCGATCTCCCTTATCTGCACCTAGCCGTCCCCCTAAGCTATCAAGAGAGCTTGTTTGGTATCCTCTCCCTTTATCAATATGACACCGATACCGTTTGGCCCGATGAAGATATTCAACTGCTAGAGAGCATTATTGAACAAGCCTCTTTAGCTCTCTCGCAAGCCAAACTCTATGAACGAGCGACTAAACTTGCCAATCAACTGCAATCGGAACTCGAAGTTGCTCGTCAATTTCAGGCTAACCTGCTCCGGCAAAGTTGGCCTGAAATTGATGCCGTTGATGTCCAAGCCCATTGCTATCCGGCACGAGAAGTCGGCGGAGATTTCTTTGAAGTCTATGTCCATCCCCAAGGCGATATTTGGGTAGCCGTTGGTGATGTCTCGGGTAAAGGAGTTCCTGCTGCTCTATTTATGGCTAGTGCCATTTCTGTACTGCGACGAGAACTGTCTCAGGATACATCCCAGGAGCCGAATGAAGTGATCCGGAACCTGAATAGTTCCCTGATTGATGATTTGACGAATAACAACTCTTTTATCACTATGGCAGTGGCTCGCTATCGTCCCTCGACTCAGGAACTCGCCTATGCCAGTGCTGGGCATGTTTATCCCCTGATTTGGTCTCACAAAAAACTGATGGAGCAATTGTCTTCTAATGAACCCGTTACGGTAGAACCCAATATCCTCAAAGTGCGGGGTATTCCAGTGGGTATTTTACCCGTTTGGAAAGCTCAGTCTGGACAGGTGAAAATGGAATCAGGAGATGTGCTGTTACTCACCAGTGACGGCATTACTGAAGCGAAAGATCCGGGTGCAGGTCAAATAGATTCAGAAGCCATGCTGAATCAAGAAGGGTTATGGAGATTGTTGAGTCAGCAGTCTGGAAAACTTAATTTAACCCAACTGCTTGATAGTGTTCGAGCAGATAGTGCTATACAAGAAGATGATCAAACGCTGCTATCTTTGGAGGTTTTGTAGGTCTCATGAAAACTAAGCTAAATGTGCCAAGCGATTTGAAATTTCTGGGAATTGTTGAGTCCTGGTTACTGGGATGTTTGGAAGTGGAACTGGGGGAGTCACCCGATTGGTCAAGACAATCAACTCGGTTTCGATTAGCCTTAGTGGAAGCCTATTCTAATGTGGTTCGTCATGCCCATAAAGATAAGGCAGAATTACCCGTGGTGATGTGTTTGGAATTGCAGGATAGTGATATTGCTCTAGAGGTTTGGGATCACGGTCAAGGTTATGATTTAGCGACTTATCTGCCACCCGATCCAGAACAAAAACAGGAAGGAGGTTATGGGTGGTTGATTATGAATCGGTTGATGGATAGAGTGGAGTATCGCCTACAAATTGATGGTCGGAATTGTCTAAAACTAGAGGCGAGTGTACCGGCTTTGCAGAAAGAATAATTTCGGATTGAAGGGTGAGTTGGGGTAGTATTGATGTCTGAAGAGTCCACCACCTTAACTTCAGAAAAGGTGAAAGAAAAGGCTATTGATCTTGGTTTTAGTCAAGTGGGGATAGCAGTGTTAGATCGGGCGATCGCCCAACAAGCGGCTCAAGGACTGCAAAACTGGTTAGCTCAGGGCTATCATGCGGATATGGATTGGATGGCAAACCCCAAACGCCAAGATATTCGCGTGGCTTTCCCCCAGGTAGCCTCAATTATTAGTTTATCACTCAATTATTATACGCCCTATTCTCAACCCCAAGCATCGGAGTATGGCAAAATTTCTCGCTATGCTTGGGGAAGAGATTATCATCGGGTGATTGGCAAAAAGTTAAAGGTTTTTACGGCATGGTTGCAGGAACAGGGACAAGATATCCAACTTAAAGCCTATGTGGATACCGGGCCAGTGCAAGATAAACTCTGGGCTGAAACAGCAGGCTTGGGTTGGGTGGGGAAAAATGGGAATCTGATTACCCGTAGATTTGGCTCCTGGGTGTTTCTGGCGGAGATTTTGACGAATTTGACCTTAGAGCCAGATAAGCCCCATACAGAACATTGTGGGACTTGTGTGCGCTGTATCCAGGCTTGCCCTACTGGGGCGATCGCGAAACCCTTTGTCGTCGATGCCAATCGCTGTATTGCTTATCACACGATTGAAAACCGTGCTGAGGAATTGCCAGAGGCGATCGCCAAACACTTAAATGGATGGGTTGCCGGATGTGATATTTGTCAAGATGTTTGCCCTTGGAATCAGAGATTTTCCCAACCGACGGCGATCGAAGAGTTTCATCCCTATCCAGAAAATCTTGCCCCCAAACTCATCGATCTAGCCAACCTCTCCGAACAAGAGTGGGATCGACGTTTTCGTGCCTCCGCCCTGAGACGCATTAAACCCCCAATGTGGAGAAGAAATGCCCGTGCTAATATCAATTAAAAATGAATCAATTAAAAGCAGAATGGTGATTATTCGTCCATAATGCCATGCTCTTTTAATAGCTGGGCTAACCGTTCAGCTCGTTGGCGTTCCTGTTCTGCACGTTGATGTTCCTCTTGGGCTTTTTCATCCCCAGTTAAGATGAGATTTCCTTCAGCATCACACCAGCGCAACCACTGATACTCAAAATCCTCAAACATTCCATTCCATAGGGTTAACCCTAATTGAATCCCCTCCATCCAACTATGGGGGAGCAGATAATAGCTCAACCCTCTTAGCTCATAAACTTGAAGGGTTTTCTTGGATAAATAATGGAAGGGATCAAATACAGCATAATAGGGTACTCTTGCTCTGGCATAGTCTTCCAATTTCGAGCCTAATTCATTGCCCACTTTATTGGAGACAATTTCAATGGCGACATCAGGGGGTTTCCCTAGGTTCCAGACAAAATAAGAGCGATTTTTCTTTTGGCTCATATCTTGGGGCAGTTCTACCCCAAAACTGAGGAGTGCATCGGGAACTAGGGGGGGATAGTCTTTGCCATAGAATAATCCTACATTAGCCATGGCGATAAAGGGGCACTCTGTCTCTAGTCCACTGTACAAGCAGGTGGTTAACAAGCGCTGTTGCTTTTCAGAAATGAGATTATCCACGGGTGTATCATCCTCGGTGACAATATCGCTGACATCGGGTTCGCCAATATCTTCCCAGTCGAGAGTAGGGGAATGTTCTGGGGAGGAGGTGAGCGTTGGGTTCATGGGGTTATAGCGCTTTGTGCTGGTAATGGGTAAACCGTATAATTGATCGGTGAACGATATCGCCATTTTAACGTCGTTCTATAATTCTAGGCGATCGCTCGTTACCCGCTCCATTTGTTGAGGATCGTGACTTGTCCAAATACAGCACCTGTAAGGATTTTCCTGAATCCAACTATCGATTAAATCTTCGACTTTTTCTGTAGTTTGGGGGTCAAGAGATGCTGTCGGTTCATCTAAAAATAAAATCATCGGATTGAGTTGCAGAGCGCGAAGTAAACTGAGAATTTGCCGCTCTCCTCCGGATAGGGTAGTAGCCGGTCTTTGCAGAAAGTCTGAAGGACGATTCAGTTCGGTGAGTAGCATTTGAATGAATTCCAGATTATAGGTTTTATGTTCATGAATAGCCAGGGTATAAACAACCTTTAAATTATCTTCTACTGTTCCTTCAAATACGCTTGATTGTTGATGAATATAAATGGCTTGGGAACGATAATAGGGAAAAATTTTTGGGGTCAGATTGCGCTCTTCTCCTGGCTGTTGTGACCAGAAAATCTGACCTTCATCCAAGGGATCTAATCCCGCTAGAGCGCGTAATAATAGGGTTTTCCCTTTCCCAGATTCTCCCACTAACCCCAAGCGAGATCCTGGGGTTAAGCTAAAACTTAAGTTTCTCCATAGCCATTTTCCTTGGATTCTGCGCCCAATTTGATGAGTGGACAAACAAGTATTGGTATTCATATCTATAGCGCTTTGCGCTAGTAACTGGTAATTGGTATCTCAATTATTCCCCTATTCCCTATTCTCCTCCATACACCTAACTCTGGCTATAGCGAAAGACATTATCCCATAAATAATCTAAGATTTCCAAGGAATCATCTAAGGATTTGACTTGGCACTTCCCCCACTCATCATAGCTCAATAAGGGAATATCTGATTGGGATTTACCCTGGAGGTTATTTAACGTTCCTCGAATATTATATAAATTATTCAGGGGGCCATTAATATCAAAGTCGATCCGGCAATTCCAAGTTTTTTCCATCCAAGACTCAATGCGATCGTCTAAGTGTTCTGGAGTCATTGGTTTGCCGCTAGTGAGCAAATGATAGTAGACTAAAATAATTTCTTTACATTCTTCTTCCTCTGCCAGATCAATGAGGGTATGAAATACACTGGTATTATTGGCTAAGTTCTTGAAAAATAGAGTTTCAGTTACTTTTTTCTGAAATTTTATCTTTTTGTTTTTATAGGTATTATACTGCTTAAATGCAAATCCACCAAAAGCAACCAAGAGAGATAGGGTAGCCAACAAGGCAGGCGTTAAATTCCGCACATCTTCTTCGTTAGCTTTCATATCTTCCATTCCGGGTAAAGTACCCGTGAAAAATAGAATAACGCCTACAAGAATTACGATCTGTGGCAAGATCTTGATGAGGACAGGAATCGCTGCACCAATGGCTGATCCGATTAAGATGATTCGGTCTTTCCAAGTCATGCTCACTTTGATATTGGGAAACAGAAGTTCTAAATCAAATTTAGGGACATTTTTATAATAAAAAAGATAGATTTTACCTGGTTTAAATTTCATATCCTCATCTTTTGAAAAATAGGATTTATCTTTAAACTTAATGGCCACGACAACGCGCTCGAAAATATCCAGGTCTTCCTTAATCGTCCGAAACCATTTCTTACGAGTAATGAGTTGATAAATGTCTCCCTGACAATAGAATAGCATTCGATCGAAGTCGTTAAAATCAATATCAGTTTTGAGTTCAATGAGGGAGCGTTGGCTAAAGGCTTCCTCTAGGGTCTCTTGGGACAGAGGGAAGTAATTGGCTCGTTGTAAAACTTGCTCAAAGCGATCAAAGAAATCGACTTCCATCTGCTGTCGATCGGCGGAGGTGAAGCGCTGAAACTCGGACAGTTCTTCATAGGGATTAAAGGGTGTATAATAGTCTTTGAGATCTTCTAAAATTGAATGGAAGTGAAAATGATAATAGGCGGATAGAAGCTGACAAAATTGGCGAAATTTTTCCTGTTCTGGTTTGGGGAGTTTTCCATCTCTGAGACATAATTCAATCAGATGATGGCGGTCAAAGGGAATATAGGCTTCGCGATCGCTATAATGAGCCATAGGTCACAGAAAAGTCGAGAATCAAAGGGAACTGAAGGAGGTGTCCTTGTGAGAGTTGGTATTATAGGCACGGGACTGATGGGTGGCCCGATGGCCCTAAAGTTGCAAGCATCCGGATATCAGGTCACTGCCTATAATCGTACACCAGAGAAGCTTAAATCTTTAGCAGAAGCCGGGGTAGCGATCGCCACTTCTGCTCTTGAAGTGCTACAATCATCGGACTGTACGCTCCTCATGCTGACCAATGGAGAGGCGATCGCCGAAGTTATCCTCAATCCTACCACCCAACCTGGATTAGCCGGCCATACCATTATCCAAATGGGAACTATTGCCCCCACAGAAACCAAAACTCTGGCTCAACAGATTCGCGACTGCGGAGGAAACTATTTAGAAGCTCCCGTATTAGGCAGTATTCCCGAAGTGAAGAAAGGGACATTGTTGGTGATGGTGGGTGCGTCAGAAGCCGACTTTGAACAGTGGTGTCCCCTCTTGCAAACCTTTGGCCCGGAACCGCTCCACCTTGGCCCTGTGGGGAGTGCAGCCACGGTAAAATTAGCGATGAATCAACTGATTGCATCCCTAACAACCGCCTTTGCTCTGAGTTTACATCTGATTCAACACGAAGGGATCGATGTAGAAGCCTTTATGCAATTGGTGCGTCAAAGTGCCCTCTATGCACCCACCTTTGATAAGAAACTGCAACGAATGCTCGATCATCAGTACAGTAATCCTAATTTCCCCGTGAAACATCTGCTCAAAGATACCCGTTTATTTCTGCAAGCCGCTAAAGATCTAGGATTAGAAGGGAGTATGCTGGAGGGGATCGCTAAAGTGTTAGAAAAATCTGGCGATCGCGGCCATTTTGATGATGACTATTCTGCTCTCTTTGAAGGGATAGCACTTCGCTCTAGGGAAGGGTAATACCATTTCTGTATGAATATTGAAATCCTCTATCAACGTCTAGATATCACTCTCCAGCAACTCCAGGTATTCTGCCAGAATGCCCAAATCATTGAATTGGCCTTGTTTGGCTCCATCCTCCGTGATGACTTTGGCTCTGAAAGCGATATCGATATCCTAGTCACCTTTGCTCCCAACTACAAAATTAGCCTGTTAGACTTTGTTGGACTTGAATACCAACTGCAAGACTTGTTCAACCGAAAGGTCGATCTCGTCAGTAAAAAAGCCGTTGAACAAGACCGGAACTGGCTTCGCCGTCAGGAAATTCTCAATCATTATCAGGTCATCTATGAATCGCGATCCCTTCTATCTGCTTGATATTGCCCAAAATGCCCAAGATATCATTAACTTTGTTCAAGACATGGACGAAGCTACATTCCTGACTGACCTGAAATCCCAAAAAGCGATTCTCTACAGCATTACTATTATTGGAGAAGCCACTAAAAAACTTTCCACCCAACTCCGGCAGCAAAATCCCCATATCCCTTGGCGACAAATTGCCGGAATGCGTGATAAATGTGTCCACGACTACCGACAGATCGATCTTTCTCAAGTCTGGGAAATCACCCAAACGAGCATTCCAGAACTTCTAGAGAATATAAAGCTTCTCTTACCGGTACAAGAGGAGCAACAAGAATAACTTTCAACTTTTTATAAGAACAACACCCTACACTATTGATTAGGTGTAGCGGTTGCACTGTTCCCCAGTCGTAACCTTTCCCGGAAATTATGTTAACTCTGCGTCCCAAACAAACCACATCCTTGACTACCCGTGATGGGATTAGACTTGATGCCGATATTTATCAACCTGAAGGAGATGGCCCCTATCCAGTTCTCCTCATGCGACAACCCTATGGTCGGGAAATTGCCTCAACAGTGGTCTATGCTCACCCCGAATGGTATGCAGTCCATGGCTATATTGTGGTCATTCAAGATGTCAGAGGTCGAGGAACATCTGAAGGAGATTTTCACCTGTTTATCCATGAAGTTGAAGATGGTATCGATACAATTAATTGGGCCGCTCAACTGCCTGGAAGTACCGGAGAGGTGGGGATGTATGGGTTTTCCTATCAGGGAATGAGTCAACTGTATGCCGCTTCAGGGAAACCGAAAGCCCTAAAAACCCTTTGTCCGGCGATGATTGCCTATGATTTCTATGCAGATTGGGCCTATGAAGGGGGAGCCTTTTGTTTCGCGTCTAATTTAGGTTGGGCCTTGCAATTAGCGGCCGAAACAGCACGTTTAAAAAACGATGCGATCGCCCACCAAATTCTCTACAATGCCTCCCGGAATCTTCCCGTCCATGGTCTAGAACCCCGCTTAGACGAAACGTTGCGGAAATATTGCCCCGATGCGTTTTATCATCGGTGGTTAGAACATCCCGAACCGGATGAGTATTGGCACACTTTATCGCCGAATTTAGAGGCTGTAGATTTACCGATGCTCCATATTGGCGGCTGGTTCGATCCCTATCTGCGGGGAACGTTGCGCTGGTATCATGAGTTAACCGGACGCAGCAGTTATCCCCAACATCTGATTGTTGGCCCCTGGGCCCATCTCCCTTGGGGGCGTAAGGTGGGAGAATTGGATTATGGTGCAGCCGCAGCGAGTCCCATCGATCTGATTCAAGTCAATTGGTTTAATCAGTTTCTCAAGGGTCAAGATACGGGACGCTTAGAGATGCCTCCGATTTCGGTGTTTGAAATGGGAAGTAACCGATGGCGATCGCTGGCTCAATGGCCGAAGAATTCCACTAAATCCTATTATCTCTCCAGTACGGGACTGGCGAATATTAGCGATAAAGAAGGTTTTTTAATTGAAACTGCTCCCCCGAATGAAAGCATGGATCGCTGGGTTCACGACCCCTGGCGACCCTTTCCTGCCCTGGGGGGCCATGTGTATAGTCCTTTTGGAGCGTGCGATCGCTCCCTCCTCGAATGTCGAACAGATACCGTAACCTACACCAGCGAACCGTTAACGGAGGTGATGTGTATCTTAGGAGAGGCGATCGTTGAAGTCTATTGTCAAGCCTCTACACAGAGCTTTGACCTGTCCGCTATCCTCTCAGAAGTGAAACCCGACGGCAGAGTTTATAACTTTACCCAAGGCTATCTCTGTGTCGCGGAACCCCAAAATCCCCTAAAACTCTACTTGCAATCGACCTGTATCCAATTACCCATAGGTAGTAGTCTGCGGTTAAGTTTAAGTGGCGCGTGTTTTCCTGCCTATCCTGTGAATCCCGGTACTGGTCAAAGTCCTGGTCAAACCCGTTTAATTGATGCTCAAGTTATCACCTTCTCCCTTCGATCTGGTAGCACTTATCTTTCCCGCATTTGCTTACCTTTAGAATCGAGTTTTTAAAGTTTTCTCCCTCGCCAGCGATCCCCGTAGTCATTGTTACCATATTATCAAAGAAGGTAAGATAAGATAGCTGTGGCTACAGGATAAGCTCGAACATAACTGCCTCCTTCTATTTCTAGAGGAGGCAGTTATTTTAATTGATTCAATCCCCCGTAGGGGCGGTACTATTTCTGTATGATGATGCTCTTAACCAGGGCCTAAGAATAACTTGCTTCTCCAGAATTGATTAGTGGCAACCTTAAAAAGAAATGATAGGATTTACAGCACTTTGTGCTGTAATGGAGTACACTGTTGAGTACCCAAAGCCATGTACCACAATCCTATTCCCCATTCCCTATTCCCCATTCCCCATTCCCCATTCCCCATTCCCCATTCCCCATTCCCTATTCCCTATTCCCTATTCCCCATTCCCTAGCACAAAACGCTATCATATTAATGGTTAATTAATTCCGGTTTCACCTGTTCCAGGAAAATAACCACCATGGCGGTAAAGAGTCCTTCTAAAATCACGAGGGGAATATGGGCGAATAGTAATGCCCATAAAGAAGCCTGTTCTAAGTTTTGGTCAATATCTGTAGGTAAGGTAAATAAGACCAAACTCAAGAAAATAGTAGCGGACAAAGCGACTGCACTACTTCCTGATAGAAAGCCAAAGAACAGTGTCCAAAATCGATTTTTAAACCCAAAAATGAACCGAGAACGAAAGAGATATCCAGCGAGTAAGGCAGGAATTCCCATTAAGAGGGCGTTTACTCCAAGGGTAGATAATCCTCCATGTTGAAACATGACAGTTTGAAAAAATAATCCAATCACAATAGCAGGAAAGGCATAATAGCCTAAGATGGCTCCGAGTAATCCATTGAGGACTAAATGGACACTTGCGGGAGGAATCGGAATATGAAAGGAGGAGGAGACAAAAAAAGCAGCAGTGAGTAAGGAGGCTTTAGGAATTTGTTCTTGGGTGCGATCGCTCCGTTCAATCTGTTTCAAAGACCACGCCATGACTCCCCCACTGACCGCGTATCCCACAATGACCACTTGTGGGGGAAGCATACCATCAGGAATGTGCATTCGACTTACTCCGACTACTTCGTGAGAAAAATAACGTGGTTCCGATGAATCCCCAGAGGACTGAGGCAATCATCACCCCCTTCTGGATAGAAGTATAACCTCCTAAACTAGCGGAGGCGATCGCGGTTTGGGAGGCTTCAGGGTTGGAACTTTTTGCTATCAACTCGACGTTTGATCGGGTTTCAGGGCTGGAAATATGGGCAATTTGACCGTGACCCGCTTTACGAATTCTCACCGTCCAAGTTCCGGTTTGACCCGGTTCGGGCACAAAAACAAATTCGCCCTGGGCATTGGATATCCCTCGTATCCAAGGGGTTGTGGGATCGTCAGGAGCATAGATACTCACTTGAGCGTTGTCCATTGGCTCCCCAGAATCGTAGGTGGCTTGGACTTGGATGGCAGAGATTTGATGATGTTGAATAGTTACCCCATGGGCGATCGCTTTTTCACCCAGAGCCAACGTTAGGCCAAAGGCAAGAGGCAAAAGTAGGGGCAAAAACTTTTTCGCCCCTACTTGTGGTACAAAGTTTTGAGCATTCAACATGGGGAATAAGGGGAAATAGGGAATAGGGAATGAAAACGAGGTTTTACAGTTGACTTGAAGAGTAGCTTAAGGCTGTGTGGGGAGGGTCTGAGATTGATGACAATGGCCTTCACCCACATGACCGAGGGAGTTGAGGGCTTCATCGAAGCGTTTGACCTCTTCAGGAGTCAGTTGCGATCGCCACATGGACTCATCTAACTCAACTGTGTCATTTTGAGCCAAGTTCGCCAAGGGTTCAAAGCCTAACGCACCGACATTAATGTCATCATCATCAGGGGCAGTGCGATCGCCGAAAATATGATCTAAATGAAATGTCGCTTCTACATCAGCGGACTTTCCATCGGTCACAATTCCCTTTCTTTGGTCGCCCACAAATTCACCGCAGGTATAGGAATAGCCTCGATCGACACTCACCTGAAAATTAATCCGGCGATCGTCTTTTTCAGCCACACCATCAAGAAGTAAGGTATGGCCTTGGGCTGGTCCTTCAAGAGCAGGAAGCATCTGCCAAGAGAGCGCATTATAAACTCCCACAGGCACATCCTCAAGTTGCCCCACTAAAATCGGTTCTGCATCGCCATCTCCTGCTGCTAAGTCCACCGTCTGGGGAGAATCAAATGCCAAGATCGTTTCCGCTTCAATTTCTCCCTCTTCTTCTGCATTAAAGGGCGGATCGCTCTGATAAGCTTTTACCTGGTCTAAAGTTACATAGACGTGATTAAATTGGATCTGCCAACCGTCTTTAGACGTAAATCCTTGCCGCACAAAATCTTCACCATTGGCGCGCAAGTTTAAGCTGCCCATACTTTCTTGAACATCTGAACTCGGTGGTGTAGGGCTGTTACACCCCATCAAACTACCCGCCACGAGAACAGCAGCCAGCAACACCTGAAAACGTTGATTGACCATATCTTTGTTGACTTGACATCTGTTTCTAGTCAAGCGAATCTTGATGGAGATTACAATGCCCCCTGTGGGGATAAAAAAAGAAGAGAGATGAGCAAGGAAAGAGCTTTCCAGCTTATCAGATCTCAGTTTGAGCAACTCTGTTAAAAAATGATGATCTTTTCGCGATCGGGAAAACCACCTCAGTTGTGATGCTCAATTGCGCTGCGCACTCCAGCAATAGGGAAAACTCTATTTTTAGGGTTTCCTGTTCCCTTAATTATTGTTTATTATTCATAGCCAACTTGCTTAACCGGCACTTGAATCACAAACTCTGTTCCCGTTCCCAAATCTGAATTACACTTCAAAGAACCCTGATGTTTTTCCACCACAATAGAATGACTAATTGATAATCCTAAACCGGTTCCTTTCCCCACCGGTTTCGTCGTTACAAAGGGGCTAAAAATCTTCGTTATTTTATCCTCTGGAATCCCTGGGCCATTATCTGCAATCTTAACTTCTACCTTCCCCCCACCCATTGCCTTAGTCGTTAAAGTAATTTCATTGGGATGATCCTTCAAATCCTCATAACTTTTATTCTCATTCTCATTTTGCTCATCCAGCGCATCAATTGCATTCGCTAACAGATTCATAAATACCTGATTTAAAGGGCCAGCATAACAATGAACAATCGGTAACTCTCCATAATGTTTATTAATCTGGATTTCCGGTCGTTGATCGTTGGCTTTCAAACGATGCCTCAAAATCATGAGTGTGCTTTCCAATCCTTCATGGATATTTAAATCCGTACACGTATTACTATCTGACCGAGAAAAATTCCGCAAAGACAAACTAATATTCCGAATACGTTCAATTCCTGACTCCATGGAACAGAGCATATTCGGCAAATCTTCCATTAAATATTCTAGTTCAATATCCTCTCCATGTTCAGTAATTTCATCTCCTGGATTGGTAAACTGTTTTTGATATAATTTCAAATGTTCAAAAATATCCTCGGTATATTCCATCGCCATACTAATATTACCCGCAATAAATCCCACTGGATTATTGATTTCATGGGCAACGCCAGCAACTAACTCGCCTAAACTGGACATTTTCTCACTTTGGATCAGTTGAATCTGAGCTTCCTGAAGTTGATGGATAGAGTCTTTTAATTGTGCAGTTCGCTCTTCAACCCGTTCTTCAAGTTCTTCCGTTAAATTTTTCAACTGTTCATTTTGAATTTTAAATTGACGAGTTAATTTTTGTAACTGGAGATGGATATTCATCCGAGCTAAAACTTCATCTTGTTGAAAGGGTTTAGTGATATAGTCCACTGCACCAATCTTCAACCCTTTGACTTTATCAACCGTATCCGATAGAGCCGTCATGAAAATAACGGGAATATCTTGGGTTTGGGAACAGGCTTTAATCTGACGGCAGGTTTCAAACCCATCAATCCCTGGCATCATCACATCCAATAGGATTAAATCGGGGGTAACTTCCTGGAGTTTTTCTAAGGTACTTTCCCCATCTTTGGCTACCAAAACCTTAAACCCAGATTCTTTTAAGAAGCTAAAGAGGACTTTGATATTTGTCGGATTATCATCGACAATTAAGATTAAGTCTTGTTTGGTAGTCTCCATCTCCATCGGTCATTTCTCCAATTTCTTTTGTTAGACTAACTTTAGGAGTTCCCTATCGGCAAGTTTGAAGGTAGAGGGGAAAATGAGAACTGATGAAGAATCTCTCAAGGGACTCCCAATGCGATCTGTATTATCATTCATCATACTGAGTCTTTGTTCTAATCCAAATATGGGGTATCCTCCATTCATACTTGACAGATTGACCAAGTGCATAAGTTATGATTGAGATTTTGGCGGTCCTCTCTGCTTCTGCATCAGCAGGACTGAGAATTGCTTTACCGTTATTAGTCATTGGTCTATTACACGGTGATTCCCTATGGTCTCGTGTTCCTATTCTATCTTTAATTCCGCCCCAGGTTGTGTTAGGGGTGTTAGTCAGTTGGTCTTTATTTGAGTTGGTTGCTCCCAAACAACTTTTAGGTCAACGGGTGCAGCAGTTGCTTCAGGTGGTGTTTAGTCCTTTAGTTGGAACGATCATGGGGATAGCGATCGCCCAAACGACTCTTCAACAACCCACCTGGATGATTTGGCTTGTTGGTGCAGTGGGTGGGATCTTAGCCTTAGTCTTACAACTGGTACAAGCAGGATGGTTTTATCGTCTCCGAGGACTTCCTGTATGGGCTATTTTCCTGCAAGATTTGCTCTGTGTATTTTTGGTATTGTTTGCTTTTGATGCCCCGGAACAGGGAGGACTGATTGCATTATTGTTGTTATGGTTGGCTATCCGCAGCTCTAAGGAGTGGTATCGCTGGTATGTGGAACAGTCAAAACCCGGCGATCTCTCCCATCCCCGTCGCCACAAACAGAATCCCGATTAATCTCAAAGTTTTCCCGATCAGGGGAAATACTGAAAATTTGCGTAAATATCCTCAGGTATCAGACAGCTATTTCTCTCTAGCCCGATTAAAAAATCAGGACAAAGAATTTCAAAATCCTGAAACCCTTTTCTGCAAAGGGTTAGGCAGTTTCTGAGATCGTGTAACCCTCTGTTCGATTACAGAGTTTTTCCGAGTAAATCAGAAAATTTATTTATTCATTTTTGACTCACTTCAATATTTTTACATAAACTTTACATTTAAGAGCCGAATGTCTTTACCAAATATTTAAATAAAAACTCGTAATCTTCTCACTTTCTTTAACTATTCTCTATGAGGTTGATCTAGAATAAGAGTTAACTTACATCATTAAAAGTTCTAGGAGATTACAGATATGGCTAATTACTTCAGTCAATTTACGATCAGTGCAACCACAGCTACTCTAGCTGTAACCTTATTGGGATCTTCGGCATTTGCGGGAAACCTTGTCCCTCAAGAAGAAGGCGAACTTGATGTTGGTTTTGGTTGCTTAGAAACTTGTATTGCTCTTCCAGATTTGATTGAAAGCATCGAAAGCTTAGTGGATGCAAGCACAGGAGCTAGAAGCCGTCTGTTTGTTGATGATGTGACGAATGGTGGCAACACCTATACTGATGGAACTGATACAGTCAGTTTTGAACCAGTAGATATGGGAACTAACTCCAGTGGTTTCTGGTATCGCCCAGTTGATACGGAAGAAAATGGACAACTGGAAGTAGGAACCTTTAGATTTACTTTCACTGAAGTTCTATCGAACTTAACGATTGACTTCTTTGATACCGAAGTTTGGAACCAAACTGGTGTTGTAAGCGTTAACGGGATGACGGAAGATAGCTATCTTCGCGGCATGGGTGATGGTAATAGGCAGAGTTTAACCTTTTCTGATGTAAGCACCATTACTCTGAAGCTAGGCTATGACTTTGAAACAGGTACTGGAGATGGTGTGAACTTCCGTCTGGATTCTCCTGTATCTGTGCCTGAACCTGCTAGTGTTTTGGGCTTAGGTGTTGTTGCTGCACTAGGTGTGTTTGGCTTACGCAAACGCTCTGCTAATTAATCATTGACGATTAACAATTGACTATTAATCATTTTGCCCTCATCCCCCAACCTCTTATCGCGTAAACTTTAGAGGCCAGGAGTTTCCACGGTTAGGGCAATGCTATTGGGCGATCGCCAACAAGAACGGTAATTGCTCTAAATCCACATTCCCTCCACTCAGGATCGCACCAATTTTCGCGCCAGGAGCTTGAATTTCACCCTCCAATAACGCAGCCGCCGCTAAGGTTCCCGTGGGTTCAACCACCAGTTTTAATCGTTCCCAAAGAAAGCGCAGGGTACGACGAATGCTGTTTTCGGAAACGGTGACCATTCGATCGACATGGCGCAGCACTAGGGGAAATGTATAGTTGCCTAAAGAGGGAGTACGAGCGCCATCGGCAATGGTTTGGGGATTGTTCACAGTTTGCAGGGTTTGGGTATAAAAAGAGCGGGTAGCATCATCTCCTAGGGCAGGTTCTACGCCGACGACATGACAGTGGGGGGAAAGGGTTTTAGCGGCGATCGCACATCCAGAGAGTAGTCCCCCTCCTCCACAACAAACGAGCAAATAATCGAGATCTCCGACTTCTTCAATTAATTCCTTGGCTGTAGTTCCCTGACCAGCGATAATCTGGGGATGGTCATAGGGGGGAATCAGGGTTAAATTCTGTTCTTTGGCTAACTGTAAGGCGAGGGTTTCCCGACGGGTTTGCGTGGGATCATACGTCACGATATTTGCTCCGTATTCCTCCGTAGCTGAGAGTTTGACCTTGGGAGCATTTTCGGGCATCACCAGGGTTGTGGGAATTTCCAGTAAGGCTCCCGCGAGGGCGATCGCCTGGGCATGATTTCCAGATGAGTAAGCAATAACACCACGCTTCCGTTCGGGTGCTGGCAGTTGAGAAAGAGTATAGTAAGCACCACGAAATTTAAATGAGCCAGTTTTTTGTAGATTTTCGCACTTAAAAAAGACTTGTGCTTGAGTAATCTTATTGACCATCCGAGAAGTCATTACAGGAGTCTGGTGAGCCTTGCCTTGGAGACTCTGGGCAGCCTGTTGAATCTCTCTATACGTGGGTAAAAGAAGGCGATCGGACATATTATTAGATTAGACTTACAATTATATCACTTTTTGGGGTTGATTCCAGTCAAAATCCTCAATTTCGTCATATTTATTTATGATATCGTGAATTTTTGTATCAATTTCTGCAAAAATGCATAAAATTGCCCATAAAAAAAAGTCATTAAACAATTAGAGGATAATCCAGAACATGAATTGAGTAAAATTCATGTTAAAGGTCATCCGAGGGCGAATCTGAGGATTTTGATTTTAAGGCGGCTCTATGGTCAGTCTTGGCAAGAGATTTCTGCATTTCTGAGGGTTAGCGTTCCGACCTTGTCGAGCTTTTATCGGCGCAAAATGATTCAATTCAGAAAACAGTTACAGGATTTAACGACCTGATTTTAATTTTGTTCTTGGAGTTTATTGTCATGGTTATTCATTCTTCCCCATTCTTCAATTTCATCAGTCCTAAAATTCCCCTTGGATTTAGCGATTATCAACAAGCTGAAGTGTTTTTACAGGCACAAAAGAATCCTCGAAAGCGCAAGCAAGTCTATTTGAATACCCTATCGGTTTTAGCGGTTAAGTTTCATCTTCAATACTTGGGCTTCGATCCCCAAACACAAGCTTGCGAGAGCTTTGATAGCGTGCTTCAAGCTTGCTTCGATGTGGCAGATTTAGAGTTACCTTGGAAATTGGTTGGGAAGGGGAACCCCGTCAGATCGAACAGGTGGGGAGATTGCCCGAGTGTCCTGGCCTATATTTTGCCTTGCAGCAGTGGAAAGAGAGTTATGACCAATTAGGTAGAAATTCGCGGTTGGAGCCGGGGAGAATTGTCTATGATGGCTCGATTGTGGATAAATTCGAGTGCTGTCGCGATCGCGCCCTTGAGCTGAAGGAACAGTTCCAAATTTGGCTACGCTCGCCCTCGTTTCAAGACCTCGATCGCCGGCTGCGGGAAGAATTGCAACGGGACGATGAAATTCGATTTCTGATTCGCACGGAAATTCCCGAATTGCAACAGCTACCTTGGCATTTATGGGATTTAGTCGATCGCTATCGGCGAGCAGAAGTGGCCTTAAGTCAAGTTAGCTTTGAACCCTGTCAACCACCCGATTCGTCTGCAGAACAGATGAGAGTGCTGGCTATTTTAGGTAATAGTGAAGGCATTGATATTGAACTCGATCGCCACATCCTAGAAAGCTTGCCCGATGCACAAGTTACGTTCTTGGTAGAACCCCAACTGAATCAGATTACCGATCGCCTCTGGAGTCAGCCGTGGGATATCATCTTCTTTGCTGGCCATAGCGAAACCGAAGGCGATAACGGACGCATTTATATCAATTCTGAAGACTCTATCCTCCTGACCGAACTCTGGTATGGCTTGCGTCAAGCCGCGCAACAAGGTCTGCAACTGGTGATTTTCAACTCTTGCGATGGTTTAGGACTAGCACGAGATTTAGAAGATTTAGCCATTCCCTACACGATTGTCATGCGGGAGAAAGTCCCCGATCTGATTGCCCAAGAATTCCTCAAATCATTTTTGCACGCCTTTTCCCACGGCCAATCCTTTCATCTATCGGCACGAGAAGCGCGGGAAAGGCTTCAAGCTTGGGAAGACCAATTTCCCTGTGCCAGTTGGTTACCGATCATTTATCAACATCCAACCGCCATTGCTCCCACTTGGCCCCAACCGGAAGGGTTAACACCGATTTATCCGCCAGTTTCAGCACCTGCGTCAAACGTCTCGCGGCGATCGAAACTTAAGACCCTGCTTCTGGTGATATTGGGGATTAGTTTGGGTGCGCCGACGTATGGAATGCTCGCTCCAGAGGTATCCAAGCGAGTCGATCGACAGGGAGGATTTCACTACGAAGAGGGAAAAATTACGCAAGCTCTGTTCTTTAATGGTGTGGCGATCGCGATCGCGCCCTGGACTCCCCAACCCTACTATAATCGGGGCTATGTTTGTAAGGAGATCCAAGAATTAAATACCATCTGTCTTTTTTGGTACGAAATAGCAGCCAATAAAGGACATCCGGATGCTCAGTCAGAAGCCGCCTATCTCAACATTCGCCTAGGAGATCTGGAAAAAGCAATCTACCGGAGTAATCAGTGTATCGAGCGTCCGGTCTACCCCGGTATAGAACTTGCCTGTTGGAAAAATCGCGGATGGGCCAGAATCAAGCAAGGACGGTGGATAGAAGCGAAAGAGGATTTAGAAAAGGCAGTTTCTCTATCGATCTCTAAAAATCTTACTGCTCCCCATGCCGCTTGTTTACTTGCTCAAGTCTGGGAACGAGAAGGCAACCCAGAAAAAGCCCTAGACTATTGGCGCAAAACCAAAGAAGACATCGAGAAAGATGCTCAAGACAAACTGAGTCAACGATCCAAAGAGCAAGATGATTGTTTAGGCGAAGCCAAATCCAGGCTCAACAATTGACAAAAGGGAATCCACCGGAAAAAATTGGAAGTTGACCCCTGATGACTGGTAACGGGTATGGCAGAGTAGGAGAAATTTAGGACGGCTCTCCATTCGAGCAACCTACTCCCCATTCCCCATTCCCCATTCCCTATTCCCCATTCCCCATGACCTATTCAGAAATGTTTGCCCAACCTTCCCTCCTCGACCTCGCTAAGGAAGGTAATCCTCAGGCAATCACCTATTGGATGAATAGCTTACTTGCACCGCAAGGGGTTTCTGTGCAGGTGAATCAGTCAGGAGATCGCTGGCTGAATGTTCAGGTTGATTTTCACCATCCGAGACGCAAAGATCAATGTTTAAGCCTCCAGCAGCGTTTAGTGCGGTTTGTCTGCTATCGTCTGTGGACGCTGAACTCAGCAGCTATTCATCAGGTGAGAATTATCGCCCGGCAAGCTGGCGATCGCCGCATCCTCTGGAAACAAGCTGTACGAATTGCCACTCCTGCCAGCGAACAACGTAGTGCCCTCGCTCCAGCTCCCACTGCATCTATTCCAAAGTCTTTCCAATTCCGGCTGATGCGGACTTTACTGATCAGTCGTTTAACTGCTGTAAGTTTTATTCTTTCCTGCTGGTGGTTTTATGCACAACTGATCAATGCCCATTGGATTCATCAAAATCAATTTGCCATCTCTACACCACTTCCCCTCGATCCCCCTCCTAGCATTGCTCCCACTCCAGAAGTCTCACCCAGTCCAGTTGCTGTCTTCCCCCCAAAACTCGAACCTTCTTTCACAGTTGTGGATGTTCCAGAACAATTTCGGGGCAAAGTGATCAGTCAGGCTAACGCTTTAGCCATGCCAAAAGTTGTGGCTTTAACCTTTGATGATGGCCCTTGGCCGAAGACAACTGAACAAATCTTAGATATTCTCAAGGAACATGAGATTAAAGCGACCTTTTTCTTGGTGGGACAGCATATGAAAAACCATCCCAAAATTGCCAAAAAAGTCGCTGATGCTGGGCATATTCTGGGAAATCACACTGAACATCATTATACCCATACTCTCGATCCGCAAACGGCTGCCCAGGAAATCGAGTCCACCAGCAAACAGATTTTTGAGACCACGGGAATTAAAACCAAGCTGTTTCGACCTCCAGGAGGGAATCTAGAGAGCGGTTTAGCCGATTATGCCGAGTCTAAAGGCTATGGGATTATGATGTGGTCTTCCGACTCAGAGGATTATTATGTGTCTACCCCAGTGTTAATCGATAACGTCTTAAAGAGCGTCACCCCTGGTGGGATTGTACTCTTTCATGATGGCGGAGGCGATCGCCGCAATACCGTCGAAGCCCTACCCCAAATTATCACCACCCTCAAACAACAAGGTTATCGCTTTGTCACCATTCCTGAACTGTTAGAAATAGAAGCCAAGCAAACCCCATTAAATGAAACCGAAGAAGAATTAACCCTTAATAATTAACAACTTACCCTAAGCGTGTTTTATGAAAGGATGTGACATCTGAAGAGGTACTAACTCCCCTAGGGTTTAATGACTGGGAATAATTCGATCTAACTGCTGTAGATCGCCACAAAATATAGGGGCGCTCTATATCCCGTGGCTTCTGGGTTATCTAATATAGTCATTCCCTCAAGGGGTGACAAGGGAGCTAAAGAGTAGACTGTATAAGGGATAGAGCCTTTAACCCCTTCTGGAAAAATAAGCGCTTATGAGGCTTGGAATCCATCAGTTCTTGAGCCAAAGAAGACCAACATTGAAAGGACTGA
>NZ_JAGHZH010000063.1:0-3159 GCF_017746885.1 Roseofilum sp. SBFL
AATAGAAGAAACCGGAGAGTGACAGAAGAGGGTTACAGCGCTTTGCGCTGCTATGAGGGACAGTATTGAATCCTTAAAGCCATATACCACAACCCTATTCCCTATTCCCTATTACCTATTCCCTAGCGCAAAGCGCTATATCTGTCAGTGTCTTACATACCCTCTATTATGAACAATCGGGCAATCCAGAAGGCCCTCCTGTAGTGGTCTTACATGGGGGACCAGGAGGGGGATCTTTACCCGATTATCGCCGCTATTTTAATCCCCAGAAATGGCGAATTATTCTCTTCGATCAACGGGGATGCGGTAAAAGTACCCCCCATGCAGAATTACAAGATAATACCACCTGGGATTTAGTTGCCGATATTGAACGCTTACGCAGCCATTTAGGTCTCGAACAATGGGTTGTATTTGGTGGGAGTTGGGGGAGTACTCTATCTTTAGCCTACGCTCAAAGCCATCCAGAGCGCTGTCAAGGATTAATTCTGCGAGGCATCTTTTTATTGCGCTCCCAAGAATTAAACTGGCTGTATCAGGAAGGAGCCAGTTATATTTTCCCTGATGCTTGGGAAGAGTATGTTAAACCCATTCCACTCGAAGAGCAAGATAATTTTTTATCTGCGTATTATCGACGACTGACCAGTGATGACCTACAAGTCAGACGGGAAGCGGCTCAAGCCTGGTCAGTGTGGGAAGCGAGTACCAGCAAGCTCTTTCCGGATCTGAATTTAATGGAAAAGTTTGCTGATGATAGGTTTGCGGATGCTTTTGCTCGGATTGAATGCCATTATTTTATCAATCTCGGCTTTTTTGATAGTGAAGATTGGTTCTTTCAAAGTCTCGATCGCATTCGCCAGATCCCCACTGCCATTGTCCAAGGACGCTACGATCTCGTTTGTCCGATGAAAACGGCTTGGGAAGTCCATCGAGCTTGGCCGGAAGCTGAATTTCAGGTCATTGCTGATGCCGGTCATTCCATGGCAGAACCGGGTATCCGTAGTGCATTGATTGAAATTAGCGATCGCTTCCCAGTTTAGATCATTCACCTCATTTTTTCATAAACAAAATTGCACCCGCAAGCACCAGTCCCACCCCCAAATAACGGGATAAGGTCATCGGACGGGGGTCAAGTCCGATGCCGTAGCTATCCAACAGGGAACCGAGAAAAAATTGAATGGCTAAACTCAAGGAAAAAGTCGCCAAAAGACCGACCCGCGATACACAATAGGAAATACCACCCACAATCACTAAACCGCAGATTCCCGGCACAATAGCATATCCGGGTAAGAGGCCATAATTGTTCCAGCTATACCCTGCCAATACGGTACGCAATAGGGCGATCGCTAAAATGAGCAGCCCCCCTCCCGCATAGGTCATCACAATATTATCAAATACACCGATTTTCTGTTCTAAAATACCCATAACTTGAGCTTGAATCGTTACCGCAACTCCGACAGCAACGACGACCAATAAAGTGACGAATTGGGTCATAATGATCTTAAAATAGGGACAGGATTAATTAGAAATTTCCGTAATTTCAATTACACGATCGTGGAGGTCTTTCACCAAAAAATTCAAGGGTTTATTGCGGCGAATTTTATTCTTTACTCCTCGCAATTGTACCCGCATTAACACCTGTTCTAAACAATCGCGATCGAAACAAACATGGCGTTGGCGATCGTTATGGCCTAAACTTGCCCCAGAAATCACATGCAGTTGGGCATTTTTTTTCAATTGATACCACAGTCCTTCCGGGATATCTTTTTGCACCGTTTGCGTTATTCCTGGGGAGAGATAGAGCGGATCTAAACCTGTAGTTCCCAAGGTTTGCTCGTAATTATAATAATAATGAAGCGGTACATCGGCTTCTGGTAATTGCAGTAAATCCTCGTATAATACTCTAGCAATCTCTAAGTCCGATACCATAATTGTATAAACTTTAGGGGCACTGGTGAGGAACATCCACATCGCTCCAGCATAGGCCATGAGCAACATTACCATAATTCCCTGAGTGGAAAAAAGGGAATCAATCGGTAAAAAAGAGAACAGAGATCCGAGTAAAGGGAAGGTGAAACCTGCGATCGATTGTGTTTCTAAGACCATGGACTCAAAATAAGGGCAATGTTATTTAAGAATAATGGCATAAATGGAAAAATGTCCCATTGTGCCCATCATTCTAGCAACTTTGCGCTCAATCGGAAGGGGAGTTAACGGTGGTGTGGTTAGCATTGGTTATGGGAAACTCGCGATTTCATTGGGGATTAGGCGATCGCCACTCATTGCTCTCTTGCTGGAATACAGCCAGTTTATCCGTCAATGAAATAGAGAAAATCATCCCTGAACTAGAACAGGGAAGGATTCCAGAGCAGATCTTGGACGGATGTCCTCTCAAGGAGGAATTTTATTCAAGACTCTTTAATACTCTTCCCTTGTGGATTGCATCCGTAATTCCCGAAGTCACGCCCCTCTGGACATCCTATTCGCCAACCCATGTGATTGAGTTAGCAGATTTACCTCTGAAGGGCATGTACCCCACATTTGGCATCGATCGCGGTTTAGCGGTTGTTGGTGGGGGAGTAAAATGGGGATGGCCGGTATTAGTCATTGATGGAGGAACGGCATTAACCTTAACTGGAGCAGATAGCGATCGCCATTTAGTTGGTGGCGCAATTTTACCTGGATTAGGTTTGCAAACCCGTCTATTAGCCGAACATACCCGCACCTTACCCCAAATCAATCTATCTGAGCAACTGCCCAAACGCTGGAGTTTGGAGACGCAAGAGGCGATCGCCAGTGGTATTCTGTATACCGTCTTAGCTGGTTTGCGCGATTTTATTCAAAATTGGCACAACCACTATCCCCAAAGTCCTATTCTTCTCACAGGTGGGGACGGCGAATTACTCACGAAAGTCCTGATCCAACAGTTTCCTCAATTGTACTCTCATCTTCATTTTGACCCCGATTTAATCTTTTTAGGGATACGGTGTAGCATGAGCCAAAAAATCTGATACAGCGCGAAGCGCTGCTATGAGGTACATTGTTGATCGTAGATTCGAGTTGTCATTGCGACCGCAGGGAAGCAATCGCCAAGATTTGGGGATTTTGCGATTGCTTCATTCCACTTGCGTGACCTTCGCAATGACTTATCTCAATGATACT
>NZ_JAGHZH010000064.1:0-8482 GCF_017746885.1 Roseofilum sp. SBFL
ACTAGCCACAACAGGTGGTATCTCCTCGATTCCACTGGGTCTTTGCTGTTTTTGTATTCTTTCTCTAACTCTGAGCTTGACAGATGCTCCTCTAATTCTAATTTTCTTGTCATCTTTCTCTCTTCTCTCTCTACCTCTACTATCCGGATTTGGGATGAGGGATTGAAACAGCAGAGATATCCCTACAACAGTCCCTGAACGAACTTGCGTTGAAATCCACCTAAATCCCTATGAGGGATTAAAACGTTCATAGAGACCCTTGAATACCCCCCTATTCCAGGTTGAAATCCACCTAAATCCCTATGAGGGATTGAAACCGACTAGCTTAACCCATTAGACTTGATCAGAGGTTGGAAGCAAAATCCCAATGAGGAACTGAAACTGATGTCTGACGTAATTACAGCCCAAGTGAGCGATCGCATTTGTAAGCATATGAATGAAGATCATGCCGAGGCGATCGCCTTATACGCCCAAACATTTGGCGAAACGCCTTCAGCGAGCAGCGCTAAAATGGAAGCGATCGATCCTGACGGCATGGATATTACCGCTCAGGTGGAAGGACAACCGGTTTCCTTGCGGATTACCTTCGATCATCAATTGGTGGACTCTGAGGATGCTCACCAAACCTTAATCGCGATGGTGAAACAAGCACGACAAAAGCCTTCTGCTTAAGTTGAGTTCGCCCACTCGATGACCCAAGCAACCCCCCATTTTGTGGAGAAAATGATAGGATTTGTAAAGTTTTGTATCATTTCTCCTCTCAAATCGGATTATGCGACTCGATTCTAGCCCACCCTTATCCTACGATCGCCAACAGTGGAGCCAAGGTTATCAATCTCAACCCCATGAATACGACTATTGGATCGAAGACATCGAAGGCGATATCCCCCAAGAATTAGAAGGAACCCTACTACGCAATGGCCCCGGATTATTAGATATTGGTGGATATCCGATCGCCCATCCCTTTGATGGAGACGGTATGGTGAATGCGATCGCCTTTAAGAGAGGGCGCGCCCACTATCGTAATCGCTATGTGCGTACCCAAGGATATATCGAAGAACAAAAAGCCGGTAAACCCCTATATCGCGGTGTCTTCGGAACCCAAAAACCCGGTGGATGGTTCGCCAACCTGTTTGACTTGCGGCTCAAAAACTTAGCCAATACCCATATTATTTATTGGGCGGATCGCCTTTTGGCTCTCTGGGAAGGAGGACAACCCCATCGCCTCGATCCCCAGACCTTAGAAACTTTAGGGTTAGACGATCTTGACAGTCTTTTAAAAACCGGTCAAGCCTTTTCCGCCCATCCCAAAATCGACCCGTATGGCGATCGCGGTAACCCCTGTTTAGTCAACTTTTCCATTCAACCCGGTTTAAACAGTCAACTAACCCTCTGGGAATTCAACCTTAACGGTCAACTCCTACGCCAAAGAACCCACGAAATTCCCGGATTCTGCTTCATTCACGATTTCGCCATTACGCCCCAATATTATCTATTTTTACAAAATTCAGTATCCTTTAATCCCTTTCCCTTCTTATTCGGACTGCTTGGCCCTGGAGAATGTATTGACTTCGATCGCCACAATGCAACTAAAGTATGGGTGATTCCACGCCAAGGGACTCAACCCATAAAAAGGATAGAAATTGACTCTGGGTTTGTATTTCACCACGTCAATGCCTTTGAAGAAAAGAACCAAATTATCCTAGACTCAATCGGCTATGAATCCTTTCCGGAAGTTGAGCCTGGCAGTGATTTTCGCTATACAGACTTTAATCGACTTGCGCCTAGCCAATTATGGCGTTTTCGACTAGACTTGACAAACAAAAGTGGCGATCGCCAACTCTTAGAATCCCGATGTTGTGAGTTTCCCCAGATTCATCCCCAGTGGGTAGGTCAGTCCCACCGCTATATTTATTTAGGAGCAGCAGATCAAAATCAGGGTAGCGCCCCTTTACAAGGGATTCTCAAACGGGATAACCAATCTGGAGAAACGCAATTTTGGAGTGCAGCTCCCCATGGTTTTGTCAGCGAACCCATCTTTATTCCTCAACCTGGATCGGATGTTGAAGATAAAGGTTGGATTATTTCCATTGTTTACCAAAGCCAAAACCATCGCTCTGATATTATTATCTTAGATGCAGAAAACCTAGAACAAGAGCCAATCGCGCGGCTCCATCTACAACATCATATTCCCTATGGATTACATGGAAGTTGGATACCCAACCAACAACTCGGAATCAGTTGATTCAGTAGTACAAGTCACATCTTAAATTCAGTTTGATTTAGTCATGCTCTCTTGTCACTCCCCTTACAACCAAGAACTAAAGAAGGGCCAATTAAACAGCCCTATCTTTTAATAGCTCCAAATTTTTATAGCGATTCTCTCGTCTATAGAGTAGAGCTTGAAGCATTAGATTCTAAGCAATACAAGCTTTTTCCTATTGCCTAGCGCTTCATGTTATATTCCCAGTGCCGTAGAGGGAATTTGTGAAAGTTGCCTCTCTTTTTTCTTAAACTCTTGTAACTGCTGGTCGATATCATCGCGGACAATAGTTCGATAAACCATAAAGTGTTCTATATGGGCACAAACAATTAAGTAATGCTCCAAAACAGCAGGATTATGGCGCAGAATTGAAAATAAGTGATGCCAGAATTTCCAGCGCGTTTTTCGTTGAAACCCTTGTCGCCAAATAATAATACTTAGAGCGCGTACATCCTTCCAATTAGGAATTTTTCCTGGAGGCGTAGCTTTGGGCGCTCCTAATTTGAGGAAACAGCGATAGGTGCGATCTAAAAATACTTCAGGATCGTATAATTGCCAAAATGCCTCCACAAATTCTTGGGCAATTTCTTCAATAGGACGAGTGGGAATAAAATTCATTAAATTCCGTTGATTTACATCCTGTTTCCCATCATAAAAGAGCCGTCCTTCTTTCTCCAACCGATCCCATAAAGCGGTTGTGGGCAAGGCTTGTAACATGCCAAACATGGCTGTAGGAATTGCCGCTTGTTCGACAAAGCGAATAATGCGATCGGCGGCTCCTTGTTTCTCTCCATCGAAACCAATAATAAAGCCTGCCATGGGGCGCAAACCATGACGAGTTATGGTTTCAACAGCTTCTGATAGAGAACCTCTTGTATTTTGAAATTTTTTAGTTAAGGTCAAGCTGTCTTCATCGGGGGTTTCGATACCTAAAAAGACCGCATCAAAATAACATTCGCACATTAAATCCATTAATTCTGTATCTTGCGCCAAATCAACGGAGGCTTCGGTGTTAAACCGGAAGGGATAGTCATGTTCTGCTTGCCAAACCTTGAGTTCTTTGAGCAGTAATTTAACATTGCGTTTATTGCCAATAAAGTTATCATCGACCATAAATACGCCTCTGCGCCAACCCAATTCATATAAGCAGTCGAGTTCTTTTAAGAGTTGCTGAGGAGATTTGGTACGAGGTTTACGACCATAGAGGGTAATAATATCGCAGAATTCACATTGAAAGGGACAGCCACGGGAAAATTGCACGGACATGGAGTCATAGGCATCCAATTCGAGTAGATCGTATCGGGGAATGGGGGTGATGGTTACGTCAGGTTTTTCGGTGGCCCTAAAGATGCCGCTAGTTTCTCCTTTTTCTAAGGCTTTGACCAGTAAAGGAAGGGTAATTTCTCCTTCATCTAATACAAGAAAATCAGCTCCGGAAGCTTGGAGTTCATTGGGGACTGAGGTCGGATAAGGGCCGCCAACCGCTACTAATTTTCCTCGTTGTTTGGCTTCTTGAATTTGGTCAACGATATCTTTTTTTTGGACGATCATGGCGGAGAGAATAACGAGATCGGCCCATTCCCATTCTGCTTCGGTGACGGGACGCACGTTGCGATCGCATAATTTAAATTCCCACTCTTGCGGTAAAATACCGGCTACGGTGATCAGTCCTAATGGGGGAAACAACACTTTGAGGTCTACTAAGTCTAGGAGAGTATCATAAGACCAAAAGGTTTGTGGAAATAGGGGATAAATTAATAAGACCTTCACGCTGTATGCTTCCCTCACGGCAAAAATAACGACTTACAGCTTAGTTATAACAAGAAAATTAAGATTCTATCTGATCGCCCTTGGAAACTTCGATCAAACACCACTATGACTCTCGATCCCCAACTGGCTTCTCCTGTCAATCAAGCGATCGCCTGTAAAGCCGATCCTGGATGTATTGAATGGCTCTCTCACCCTTGCCACAGAGGTATCAGGGATATTTATTCAACTCTGGCACGGGGGAGCTGTGGCGTATCGATCCCAAAATTCCCGCTGGAGTCAATCGCCCAACCCTGTTAAATTTCTGCAAACCCGTGACTCGCCAAGCGTTTACCGCTCCTAACTTTGCCTATTGGTTGCGTCCGTCCTCAGAAATTTGAGATTCTGGCCATTGAGGATAGGACAAGTTTGGTTACTCTAGGAAGAGAGGCGATAATGCGGCCGATCGCTGGCATGATATCAAGGCTCATTTAATAAAACCTCAAAATCCTCTCACCCGTAATTATTAAGCTCTGTGGTGATGTTCTCCAAAAGAGAAATCTGTTGATAACATTGACTCGAAACAGATTCCCCCTAATCCTTGCATTTACCCTATATTTCCCTAGGAGAGAAAACTGATGCCTCTTAATCCGGTTGGTTCAGAATTCAAAGTTAATAGTACAACAGCAGATCGCCAAGAGTCACCAGCGATCGCGATCGATGCTGATGGTGATTTTGTCCTCACGTGGACTAGTTTTGGGCAAGATGGCAGTCAAACTGGAGTCTATGCCCAACGGTATAACAATACTGGAGCTACTCAAGGTTCAGAGTTTCGAGTCAATACAGAAACCAACAGTTTCCAGTCTGCTCCATCTGTGGGAATAGATACAGATGGAGACTTTGTAATTGCTTGGACAAGTTTTGGACAAGATGGTAGTTCTAATGGCATTTATGCCCAACGGTATAATAATACTGGAGCCACTCAAGGTTCAGAGTTCCGAGTCAATACAGAGACTAACAGCTCTCAGGAAGCTTCTGCGGTTGCCCTGAGTTCTAATGGAAATTTTGTGATCGCTTGGTCGAGTTTTGGCCAAGATGGTGATGGCAACGGCATTTATGCCCAACGATTTAATGCCGATGGCAGCCTTGCGGGTAATGAATTTAGAGTTAATAGTTTTACTACAGATTTCCAATCCTTCCCCGCAGTAGCTATGGATGCCAATGGCAACTTTATCATTACTTGGCAAAGCAACGGACAAGATGGCAGTAGTGCAGGCATTTATGCCCAACGCTATGACAGTAATGGTAGCACTGTGGGAGGAGAGTTTAGGGTCAATAGCTTTACGGCTGACGATCAACGAAATCCCTCAGTGGCGATGAATGATAATGGGCAATTTGTAATTACTTGGGAGAGCGCTAGTCAAGATGGGAGTCAGGAAGGAGTTTATGCCCAACGCTATGACAGTAATGGTGCGGCTGTAGGTGCTGAGTTTCAGGTTAATACCTTTACCACAGGACAACAAAAATCGCCGGAAGTCACCATGGATAATAATGGTGGCTTTTTTATTACCTGGGAAAGTGCTGGGCAAGATGGTGATGGAGACGGGGTTTACGCTCGGCAGTATAATTCTCAAGGACAACCACAAGGGGCGGAATTTCAAGTCAATACCGAGACGGCAAACGATCAGGAGAATCCCGTGATCGCAGTGTCTGATAATGGGCGACTGGCGATCGCCTGGGAAAGTGAAGCCCAAGATGGCGATGCCACAGGAATCTACGCCCAACGCTATCTCTCCAATACCCTAATTGAATTCTCAGAAGCCACCTATCAAGTCAATGAAGATGGCAGTCTCGTCAATGGAGAAATTACTCTCAACCGCAGTGGGAACTTAGATGTCACCTCCCAAGTGCAGGTTAATATTACTGGAGGAACAGCCACTGGCGGAGCAAATGGGGATTATGACAATAGCAACTTCCCCCTCACCGTCACTTTTAATCCGAATGAAACCACCAAAACTGTTCCTGTAACCATTCAGCAAGACTCAGAAACGGAATCCACAGAAACTATTAATTTTAACCTGGATAACCTCAGTAATGCTGAACTGGGTTCACAGAGTACGACCGTTTTAGAAATCTTAGATGATGATATTCCCGGTTTGAAGCTCGAACCTCAAACCGGATTAACCACCACCGAAGCGGGGGGAACGGCTAATTTCAATGTCTCTCTCAATACCCAACCCACTGCTGACGTAACCGTTAATCTGACCAGTAATGACACCAGTGAAGGGACGGTTTCTCCAGCCACATTAACCTTTACTTCACAAAACTGGAATGTCACTCAAGCCGTCACTCTTACTGGAGTTGACGACCAAATTGCTGATGGTAATATTGATTATACGATTGCCGTCAGTGCTAGCAGTAGCGATACCAATTACAATACCCTTTCTCCTTCCCAAGTTACCGCCACTAATGTAGATAACGACACGGTTGGTATTACGGTTAATCCAACCACCGGACTGACGACAACCGAAGCCGGAGGTACAGCCCAATTTTCAGTCGTGCTGAATACCCAGCCAACAGCAGATGTGACCATTCCGGTTAGCAGTAGCGATACCACAGAAGGAACGGTTGCGCCCCAAAACCTGGTGTTTACACCAAGTAATTGGGATACGGTGCAAACGGTTACAGTTACCGGAGTTGCTGATAATATTGACGATGGTGATGTGTCTTATCAGGTTCTGCTAGCGGCGGCTACCAGTACGGATACAAACTACAATGGCATCGATCCGAGTGATGTCTCCGTGACGAATGCAGAAGTGGGACGAGTGATTGTAGAGGAAACTGGGGGAAGTACGGCGATCGCAGAAGGCGGCAATACGGATACTTATACCCTACGTCTGAGTCGCCAACCGATTGGTAATGTTATTGTTGGTGTTACTCCAGATAATCAATCCACAGCAGCACCGTCAACGGTTATCTTTACTCCTAACAGTTGGAATATCGCCCAAACCGTTACTCTGACAGCAGTGGATGATAATGCGACTGAGGGAAATCACAGTAGTACCATTAGCCACACAGTCAATGCTCCAAGCGATCCAGGTTATAATAATTCTCCTGTGCCAACCGTTACCGCTACCATTACCGATAATGACACTGGATCTCCTACTCCTGGTTCAGTGAGCTTTGTAGAATCTGGAGGTAGCACGACTTTAACCGAAGGAGGGGCAACGGACAGTTATACCTTAGTTTTAACTCAACAACCGTCTGCTAATGTCACCATTACAGCAACACCCGATAATCAATCGACGGTCAATCCAACGACGTTTACCTTTACTCCCAGTAACTGGAATACTCCACAAACGGCAACCCTAACAGCAGTGGATGATACAGCAGTAGAGGGGAATCATAGTAGTGTAATTCGCCATACCAGCACTAGTACGGATGCGAGTTTTAATAATATTACTCTGGCCAGTGTGACAGCGGCGATCGCTGATAATGATACTACTCCCACTCCCACTCCTACTCCTACTCCTACTCCTACTCCTACCGATCCAGTTGTTCCTCCTTCTGAGCCTACGCCTCCCACCCCAACTCCCACTCCCACTCCTACCCCTGGCGATTCAGGAAATAACAACATCTTTGGTACAGCAGGGAATGATGTGATTAATGCGGGAGCTGGCAATGACCAAGTTTCTGGTTTGCAAGGGAATGATATTATCTCTGGTGGCTCGGGAAATGATGGTATTAATGGCAATCAAGGCAACGATGGCATTAATGGAAATCAAGGTAATGACCTACTCTATGGCGGTCAAGGTAATGATGTTGTCCGGGGTGGCCAGAATGACGATATTGTTTATGCGAACCAAGGGGCAGATCAACTCTTTGGTGATTTAGGCAACGATCTCCTCTATGGTGGTCAAGGTGATGATACCGTCAATGGTGGCGACGGAAATGATACCCTGAGTGGTGATTTTGGCGCAGACGTGCTTTCTGGTGGTTCAGGTGCAGACATTTTTGTTCTGCGCACCAGTACGGCGGTTAATCAAATTGAACAAGCTGATTTTATTGTTGATTTTCAAATTGGGGTGGATCGTATTGGTTTAACCGGTGGTTTAACGGCTCAGAATTTGTTAGTGCAAAATGTGGCTGGCAATACGGTCATTCGGATCAATCCATCCGGTCAAATTTTGGGTATTGTGGCCAATACACCACCGACAGCTTTCTCTGTGAATGACTTTGTCCCGGTTAATATTGGCGTGGTTTAAGGCGATCGAAAAGTATAGCAAGATCTTTAGAGGCGAAAAGTTTTTCGCCTCTACTTTCAATTGATATTATATAGCAGTGAAAGGGAGAGTTAGGACATAATAGAAAGATGAAGTTAGCGATCGTGAGATGATGCCATCAGCTTATAGTATAGACCTAAGACATAAAGCCGTGGGGGCCTATGATAGAGGGGAGCGTAAGAGCCATGTG
>NZ_JAGHZH010000065.1:0-25056 GCF_017746885.1 Roseofilum sp. SBFL
GATTTGAATAAAATTGAACACTTTTGGGAGCGGCTGAAGAAGGAGGTGGGAAAACTCAAGAACCAGTGTGAATCCCTTTATGATGCCATCATAGAAGCTTTTAAGATACTGTCCTAACGCTCCCTTTCTTTGCTATATTACTGCTACCCTTAATCCTCACTCTGAAACGATAAGTGTCTGTCGTACATCCATAACCCCTATTTTCAGAATGTCGAGCGCGAAATCTTACAGTACCACCACAAGCTGATTCACCAGAAAGTTCTGTTGTCGCACTTTGGAAATGAGGATTTACAATTGTTACAGCAGTAGCATCACAAGCAGGTTCTGTAAAAGTTACTTCAATAATAGATTCCTCATTAACTTGTACTTTGTTTGGTGTAGCTGTCGCTTTCATTGATGGGTGCTGTGCTGCGTTTGCTGTTTGGCTTCTATTTTGATTATCCGCTTCAGCTTGACAAAATTTTCGGGCTTTATTAAGTCGATAATTATCATAATTACTTTCTATTTTAGCATTGTCCAGCCATGTATTAAAAGCGGCTGAGAGAAAACCAAAAGCGCTGGCAATTAGAACTCTTGCAGTTCCACCAGTAGATAATCCAAGGAAAGTTCCAGCAGCAATTAAAATGCCCTGGTAAGCTAACCTTACATTATTTTCGACAATTTCATCCTGTTTAATGTATTTGTCGACACATTCTTCCATGTTTTGTTTAACATGAGCTATATAGTTAATCTTATCCGAATTACTCTGGTTTGTAGATTGGGATTGAGATATTGGAATATTCTCTGTTTGTCCATTAGGCAAAGTAACCATAACTGAGTCTTGTCTAATAAGAACTATCGTCTTGTCAGCTAATTCTGCTTTAGCCAGATAAGAATCATCAAAGTATATTTTTATGTTTTTACCCCTGGTATCGCTAATATTTGGAATATTATTTAGCCAAATTTCCAAAATTTTAAATTCTGCTGAATTAGGAGATGTAGTAATGTAAACTTCTTCAAGACCTGTAGACGGAGACTGAAAAACAATTTTCCGCCTATCAGAACCAATAATAGTATGACTAACAAAAGTCAAGTCTCCAGAAGATTGAATTGATTGAGTCTCGCCAAAATCTGGTCGAATATAGCGCTTTGCGCTAGGGAATAGGGAATAGGGAATAGGGAATAGGCTTTTGGTACATAGCTTTGAGGATTCAACACTGTCCCTCATAACAGCGCAAAGCGCTGTATAATCCGGCCCGGCATCCTGTGGAAATGCTGGTACAGGTTGACTATTCCCAGGAGGGGGTGCAACGGGAGGAGTATCAAATTCCCTGGAGCGCTGGGCTAAAAGAATTTCCTGAACCATGGCAGGGGTTGCGGCAACGGTTTTTCCAGAATACTTGGCTACTGTCGCCATGCATAGCCCGGAGTCAGCGCCTAAAAGTCCGCAGAGGATAACCGCTAATAGGCGATTAATCCAACTGCCATGGGCGAAAATGAACCCGAAAAAGCTGAGTATTCCTAATATGAACCAACGGTGTTTAGACATGATTTTGTCCTCGATAATAAGGGATGGTGTTGATTGATTTTTGGGGTTTATTGGTGGGGTGAGGGCGGGTTTAGGGAGATTTGGGTTAGGTTTCCTAGATTTGGGTATAACCCGCCCCTACGGGATGGATGGGGATTAGCGGCCGATAATGCCTCGAATTCCCCTGAATACACCAATACCTCGATTAATGGTGTCGAATGTGCGGTTTACATCATCGATGGTGTCTCGCTCATCTGGGGGTTGAGCGACGTACACTTCACCGAGTTCGGGTGCGGGGGAGTTGTCTACTTGGACGCTGAGATAAATGCCTGCTTGGGGGGCAAGACGCAAGAAGGTACTGACGGGAATGGCATAGTTGAAGCCAGTTTTAATATGTCCTGCTACGGTCAATGCTTCCTGGCTGAATCCTGCCTCTTGTAAGGATTCTATATCCTCTTTCTCCCCCATACCATGAATGCCGACAACACGACCGGCAGCGTCTAAAACCGGGCCTCCACTCATACCGCCGCGAGTGACATTGGTATAGGTCATGCTATACCCTAAATAAGCTTGGGATAAGTAGCCAGAAATACGACCATCTGTAAATTGGCGAGTAGTTCCTCCTGTTTGTTGTCCGGAAGCTCCTGGCTTTGGCCAACCGGAAACAAAAACATCTTGACCTTCTGAGGTTTCGGCTGTCCCCAGTTTGGCGACTTGATACTCTTTGTCGCTGGTAAATTCAATGACGGCTAAATCCACATCAGGGAGTTTTTGAACCTTGCTATAGTCAATTTCATAGGCCTGTTGATCGGAAGTAATTAAACCATATTCACCCTGCCGAGCAACGACATGATGGGCGGTGAGAACGGAGTAGGTATTACCGTTGCGAGCGATGATGAATCGCGATCCGTGGGATTGTTCGCTACGAATTAGAACGGTGATTTCTCTGGCGATGTTGTTGACTTCGCGTCCGGTGAGAGCGACGGAAGGTTGAGGGATGGCGATGACTAGGGCGCTGGCGATCGCCCCTCCGCCTAAAATAGCCTGAAGCTGTTGGTAGGTTCTCATGATGCTTTCTCCATAATATGAGGTCATTTGGTTTGGTTTTTCGGTGGTCGGAGGGGATGGTATACCGGGATTTTGGGTGGGGGGCGGGTTTAGGACATTGATTGGTGAGTGTCCTAGATTTGGGTATAACCCGCCCCTACGGATGGTATACCGGATTTTTGGCACGTGTTCACCAATAGAGGGGTTGAGGTCTTTGCCTGGGATAGGGACGGGTGGCACGATAGGTATCGATGGGGATGCCCCAACTGGCTTGTAATATTTGTTCTAACAAGGCTGGAGATGGGGCGGTTCCGTCCTCGAAAATATAGACCCCGAAGCCGGGATCGCGATTGGCTAAACGGCCGTTGATACCCAGCAATAAACCGCGATCGCTAAAAATCGGGCCGCCACTCATGCCCGACTCGATGCGGTTGGTATAGCCCAAACGATACCCTTGAGCGAGAGATTTATTCAGTACCAGGGAAACAGTCCCCCAAGTCAACCGAAAAGCTCGTACCCCTAAATCGAAGGTGGGTTGCACGGTTCCCCAGTGATACATGGGAAATCCGGCGGCATAAACGGGTTCTCCGACGGTGGCTGGATAGGGACTCAAGGGCGCAACTTCATAGGGCAAGCGACTGGAAAACCGAGCGATCGCCATATAGCGCTTTGCGCTAGGGAATAGGTAATAGGGAATAGGGAATAGGGTTGTGGTATATGGCTTTAAGGATTCAATACTGTCCCTCATAGCAGCGCAAAGCGCTGTATCTGCACCGCCCAATTGTTGGGGAGCCTCCAGTAGAGGGTATTGCTGTCCATCTACGGTGAGAATCGAGGGGCGATCGCTAAAGGCAAACACATGCCAGTTGGTCAACAGGGTATAAATATTGCCCTGGCGCTGCACCAGAATACCGGAACCTGACGATCGCGAGGTTAAAATCCGGACGGAGGTCAATCGCGCTAATTGCTCCACATCTATGGGAACCGGGGTAATCTCCTGTGCTGTCACGGATGCCATTAACTTTGAGCTGGCGATCGCTCCCAAAGCGGCGATCGTACCTGTGCCCACCAGAGACAAAAACCTACGTCGATTCTTCATTTGTGCCCATCCCATTGTCCATAACATCAACCCCGTAAACCCTTCCCCACAAAACCCATAACCCCGTAGGGGCGGGTTAACCCCAAATCTACGATACCCACAAATCAATGATGTAAACCCGCCCCCACCAGACCTATCTCCCACGGAATTATGATGATTTTGACATCGGGTTGGGCGGGTTTACAACGGTTATCGGTGGGATTCCTAAATGGTTGGTTAACCCGCCCCTACAACCCACCAAACCCCGTAGGGGCGGGTTAACCCCAAATCTGTGATACCCACAAATCAATGATGTAAACCCACCTCCATCTCACCGATCGCCCCATGGGGTTGGGCGGGTTCACAAAGGCGATCGGTAGGATTCCTAAATGGTTGGTTAACCCGCCCCTACAACCCGCCAAACCCCGTAGGGGCGGGTTATACCCAAATCTGTGATACCCACCGATCAATTCTGTAAACCCGCCCTGCCCTCATCCCCCAGCCCCTTCTCCCACGGGAGAAGGGGAGAAAGTCCCTCTCCCAGTGGGAGAGGGATTTAGGGAGAGGGCAAAAAATGCGGCCCTACAATTCCCGCATTCCACCCGAATTACTCGGAGGGGGAGCCACCGGTTGAGCAGGGGCAACCGGTTGGGGACTCGGAGCAACGGGGTTAGAGGGTTGGGTAACCGGAGCCGCAGGAGCGCTATCATCGCCCAGGCGATCGCGCAGATCAATATAGGGAGCCGAAGGTTGGGTACTCTCAAACAAGGATGGGGTAGCCGCTTGCCCTTCGCGCCATGCCAAGAAATTGTAGAGAGTGGCGATCGGATCTTGACCTGCTTTCAGGGTGTAAATCAGGTTTTCACACCGTCCATTCACCTGACTGGCAGTGCAAATCACATTCTGATTATTCATCCGTCCCACCGTAATAAATTGCAATTGGCGATTGCGACGATAGGTTTCCAGACGAGAACTGACTTCCTGACAGCGACGCTCAGGAGTATACCCGGAACCGGAGAAGGCATCAGAAGTCCAATAGATCCAAGGTTCAACGCCTCCCTGCCGATTTTGGTAGAGGGTTGCAGGCGCTCCGGAAGAGGTGGCACACCAGAAGCCAGACTGTCCAGGAGCGGGTTGTCCGTGAGATTGAGTGCCAATCATTGCTGTCGAGAGGGCGATCGCGCCCGCCGTCAGGATTTGTATTACAGATAACTTTTTCATCTCCTTATTTCTCCTAAAAACATAAATCTATTGTAAATTTCTATGCTTTATTTGTAAGTATAATTTGGTAGTATTTAGTAGCGTTCGGTGCAACTTAACAAAAAGTTAAAATCCTCTCAAGAACTGTCCTTAGCCTCGCGATCTTCCAAGTAGCGCTCTAGGGTGCCGCGAATGTTATTTTTCTGAATCTCTTCTCCAAAAACCAGAGATAACCTTTTCCACAACTGAGCGCCAACCCGCTTCAGTTGCTCCTGACTTCTCGGTATCTCTTTACTCATTTCTCTATAAGAGATTCCCTGTAGGCAGCTCATTAACACCTGTCGCTCGATATCTGTCAGGTGTTGCTCTGTTTGGCGATAAAGTTTGGTATCTGCAACCCGTAGCAATTGTTTGGTATTCATTCATCCCGAATTTGAGATCTTCTATAGATCTCTCTGAAAAATCCGGGTGACTTTATGCAAATTGGCAGAAAGTTGTTATAAATTTTAATGTTAATTCGATTTTCAGTAACGTTTTATTGCGTTTTGTCAATTATTCATTACTCATTAATTTCAAGACCGGCGGCTCGTAATTGGGCGGCTAGGCGATCGGCTCGCGATCGTTCAGAATCGGCTCGTTGTCGTTCAGCATCAGCCCGTTGCCGTTCTTGCTCCACTTTTTCTGTCCCCCACAGCAAGAGATTGTCCTGTTCATCCCACCAACGTAGCCAATAGCTCTCTAAGTTTTCTCGACACCCTTGCCACACTCCTAGATATAAACCCATTTCTGGTATCCAAAATCGCCCTTCTAGATTAGGTGACTTCAGATCGTAGCGTTGCTGGTTGCCCAAACAATAGAGTTCTAATTCTCCCGTTTTTGGGTCAAAAATGCCGTAGTTGGGCACTTGCAAGATTTGCTCGTAATAGAAATACTTACCTGGGGGATAGGTGGATTTTATCGAATATTCCCCCCCGTCAGTATCCGATAAAAATTCTAGGACAAGAACAGGTCGATCGCCTTGTAAGTTTGGGGTATAACTGCGGATCACCTCTGGACGCTCAACTCGGATTTGGGGGATATAAGCCCAATCAGGAGCTTTAACCACCATTTTGCCATTGACAGTAGCACAGATGCCATAGTTGGTTGGCGTTAGGGCACTTTCAGGTAATTTTCCCGCTTGGTCTAAACTCTCAGTTAGGGCAGCAGCTAGGGCGGGTTGATGAATATTATCCACAGGATCGTCAGGGAGTTGGAAGTCGTCCGGTAGTTTTTCCCAAGTAATTTTGTAGGCTGAGGAAGTGGCTAACATACTTTCTAGTACTGGGAAGGGTCAATGTTGATTATTTTATCAGGTTTGGATGGGGAATAGGGAGACGCGGGGACGCGCAGAATGAGATAATTCTAGAATATTTCGGGCTATCAGAATTTATGGGGGACAATATCGCGATCGCCAATTCACTACATGGCTCAGGGATTTTCACACAAAGCAGCAGAGCGGGAATGCTGATGGTGCAAATAATCTTTTAGCCAGGCACAGCCGCGATCGAACCAATAGTCTAAATCATAATTAAACCGCCAAAGTCTAACGGTACCATCATGACTTGCAGAGGCAATCCATTGACCATCAGGGCTAAAACTAACCTCATTGAGCCAATCCGTATGGCCTTCTAATGTCATGATTTCTTCTCCATTAAGTCGGGAAATTTTTACAGTTTTATCATCACTGGCAGAAGCAATCATTTGACCATCAGGACTGAAGCTGACGCTAATCACTGGAGCGGTATGATTTTCAAATGTATTGACTAATGTCCCATCTAATTTCCAAAGTTTCACAGTTTTATCTCGACTTCCGGAGGCTAGCAAATTGCCATCGGGACTAAAACTGACACTGAAAATCGTACTTTTATGACCTCTAAATGTTGCCAATTCCGAGCCATCTAATGTCCAAATTTTAATCAGATTTTCATTTCCGGCAGAAGCAATCAATTGCCCATTTGGACTAAAATGAACCGCTTGTACGCCCTCACTATGACCCGAAAAGGTAGCAATATTTTTTCCGTTTAGATCCCATAATTTGACAGTTCGATCTAAGCTGGCAGAGGCAATAGTTTGACCATCTGGACTAAAATCGACATCAAGTACCATCTCCTGATGACCTCTGAAGGTACGAGTGGTACTATCGTGGAGCGATCGCCATCTTACGGTTCCATCTCGACTGCCATAAACGATCCTCTGCCCATCTGGACTCACATCAAGTCCATAGATTCTCTCTTGCTCTTGCACTAAGGTGGCCAATTCCTTTCCTTCTTGGACACTCCATAACCGGATACTGCCATCAGCACTGCTGGAGATGATGGACTGGAGATCGGGAGTAAATTGAGCGGTATAGACTTTATCTTGATGACCCTTAAAAATTCTTGAGTCACTCCCCTGAAGTTTCCATAACTTCACCATACCATCGGCACTCGCTGAGGCGAGGGTTTGGCTGTCAGGACTAAACATGACACTATTGACCCAATCATTATGACCAGAAATAGTAGAAATAACTTCTCCTTTCATATTCCATATAATGATGTTTTTATCTCGACTTCCAGAAGCCAAAATTTGATCGTCAGGACTAAAACTCAATCCTAAAACTGTATCCCGATGGCCTTTGAGAGTGGCAATCTCTTGACCGTGCAAATTCCAGAGTTTAATCAATCCATTTGCATCAGCAGAAGCGAGAAATTTGCCATCCGGACTAAACTGCACGAACGTTACAGCACTTTGATGACCTCGATAAGTAAGGCGGTGTTTGCCCGTTATTGTCCAAACTTTTACCGTACGATCGTTGCTGGCAGAGGCGAGTAATTGTCCATCCGGACTAAAGCTAATCGATTCTACAGAATCTCGATGACGACGATAAGTGAGGAGGGTTTTACCCTCTAAATTCCAAAGTTTAACGGTTCCATCCCGACTGCTAGAGGCAATGAATTGACTATTCAGACTAAAGGTTACGTTATATATGCGGTCTTGGTGTCCGTGGAACGTTTTAATTGCAGAAAAGTTAGCCAGATCCCAAAGTTTAATCGTGCGATCAATGCTGGCAGAAGCCATCCATTTACCATCCGGACTAAAACTGACCCAATAAACTCGGTCTTGATGACCTTTGAGAGTGGTTAATAGAGTACCATCTTGCTGCCAAATTTTGACTGCACCATTATTTTGAGCCGTGGCAATGAATTGGCCATTAGGACTAAAGTTGACATGATAAATAATGCTTTGGGTCTCTAAGCGATTGAATTCTTTGAGGTTGTAGATAGCGTTGGCGAGACTATTGATGACGTGATGAGTAACGTTGCCTGATTTTAAGCGGGGATGCTGGCGCAGTTGGGCGGCTGCTTCTAGGGCAGTGACGAGGGCTTCGAGTTGTTGTCCAGAAGTCGATCGCATTAAGGTTCTGGCGGTGGTGGATTGGGCGATGATACTTTGTTCTAGGGCAGAGATGGCGTTATTTTCGGCAATCTGACGTTGTTTGAAGGCTTGTTGTTGTTGGTAATTGGCAGTTCCAGCAAAGAGCATGGCGAGTCCGGTGAGGATCAGGGAAATGATGGTTGCGGTTCGCATTCCAAGGAGGAAGCGGCGATCGCTTTTTTGCCGTTGTTGTCTCTCCTGTTCTAGATCGGCTAGCAGTTGCGCTCCTTTTTTATGGCGAATAAAGGGGACTAAATAATCGTGAACCAATTGATAATGATTGTCGAGTTCTCCAGATAGATGGAGGACTAAACCGGATTTGACAAAGATTTCTAAGACTAAGTTGAGGCGATCGCCTTTTTGCTCTAAGGCTTTTTCTAAGCTAGCTTGAGTTTTTAGGGGACGGGTATTGTCATCATCCGTTAACAGGTATAACACTAATTCGGCGATCGCCTCTTGTTCCGGGCCGCAATCGCGCACCACTTCATCTAAGTAGATATCGATTAATACTTCTTTGGGATTACTACCGAGCCTTTGATAATCACGCAAGGTGATAATGCCTTGATTTTCCAGTTGAGCGCCGATCAGTTGCAGTTCAATCGGGCGAATTTCTTCTTGTTCTGTGGTTAAGTCTTCAACCAGCCGATCGATTAAGGATGGCTCTAAGGGAGTGGAAGAGCGATTGGTAAGATACTCAATAATCGCCTTTGCTTCTGGAGGTGAAAAATTACCCAGGTAATATAAAATATCTTCATAATTTTTATCTAATTCCCCCAAATCAGTATATCGAGTTAATTCCAAGAGATAATAGAGATAATCTTCTCGAATAGAAAGTACAATTTTTACATAGGAAATCCTCAGACAAGCTTGGATAAAATCATAAAATTCTTGCCTTTTATTGCGATCGGAATAATGCAGGAAGAATTCCTCTAATTGATCGAACAATAAAACTGGAATTTGATAGTGTTGAGTCATTTCCTCAAGTCGCTGTAAAATAGCGCTGCAAGTAGGGCTAATGGCTCTAATTTGAAGACTAAAATCTTCTTGCCAATGATGATAAACTTGAATTAAAATCGGGAAGTAATTATTCCCTTCAAAAGAACTCAGTTTGAGGGCCGTCACTAAACCCGCTTGTAGTAAAGAACTTTTGCCAACTCCAGAGGGGCCATAAATTACCGTAAGTTTACGGTCTCGTCGTTCCATCCGGGTCAACAAGTTATCAATATCTTCTTGTCTTCCAGAAGCCGATACAATTTCGCGTGTTGTTTTGGTATTGTGTGAGGTAATATCTAAATGGGTGATTCTTTTCGGCTTAGGAAATCTACCCACCCCCATAAAAGACCGCAAACCATATTGGGCTTCAATGGAGCGCTTTTCTATCTTAAAACTAAAAGATTTTAAGTAATTTTTATCCTGCCAATAGAGTTTTATTGATTCCTCCAAAATCTCACTGTAAAGCTGGGTAGATGATTTTGGAATGCAATTTTTTCTCGCTGCTTCGAGCCGAGTAATCGCCCCTTGAAATTCTTGTAATTGAATTTCTGCTTTTGCCCTTAAAAAATAAAATCTAGACAGCTCATTTTTGAGAGTGTCTCCTGGATTAGGATTGGATTCTAATCTCTGAATCGCTTGTTGCGCAAGAAGTTTTGTTTCTTTCCAATAGTGATTTTCTAAGGCGACTTGTGCTAAATAGCCATAATCTTGAGCAAGTTGTAGGCTCGATCCATAGAATTGATGAATGCTCAGAGCTTTTTCAGTAATAGATTTGAGATTTTCCCAGTTCTCTGAATTCTGTAAAATGGTTTGCAAGTAGCTTAGAACTACTCCCATCAAGTCTGGCTGATTTACTGTCTTAAAACAGTCCAAAGCTTGGTGAAAATATTCTTGGGATAATTGATGATTAGAGCCTTTCTCCTTCGATTCTTTGACTTTAGATTTTTCTAAATAGACTAATCCCAAATTAAATAAGACAAACCCTTGTGCTCTAATATTCGATAATTGATGCCAAGACTTGAGACTTTTGCATAGGGTATCAATAGCCCGATCGAATTGAGCTTTGGAACACTGAAGTTGAGCGAGCATAAACTCAAATTTTGCTTGCAATTCCAGTGTTAGTTTAGGATAAATGCGTTGAATCTCTTTACTGAGTAAGTCTAAATCGAGGTGATGTATGGAGGAAGAGCAATAGGAGGTTGGATAATGTAATGACTCAAATAAAGTATGGGATTCTTCAGATAAAAACTTGAGGATATCTGCGTCAGAAATTGTGAAGCGAATGGGTGGCGGATTCCAACTGTTGATATCTGAGGCTAATCTGCCTAGATGACGTAAAATACCATCGGTTACCCAGAGGACAATGGGAAAGACAAAGCTTTGGCGAATTTGATCCCGTTTTTGATTGGCCGAAATCAGCAGCTCAGAAATTGAGCTGACTGATTCTAGACCTAAAATCATTAAGGCATCGGGAGATTGTCCTTCAATGGCTTTCAGAACAGCGGTATGAAACCCGGTGGCATGTTGGGGGAGGGTAATACTAAGAGTGTTAACCTGATATTCTTGGGTGAGCCGATGTAAGAGTTGGGTGCGTAAGCTGACGGAATTACAGGAAGCTTGGATCAGAGTAAATTTGCCGCGCCGTAATTTTAAGGTACGAGCTAGGGTTTTGAGCGATCGCTCATTTTCTAGTTCTGGTGTATCCTGCATTAACTGCTATTTTCAATCTAAGTCTGATACCATTTTTCTTTCATCGTCCTACGACGGATATCTTCCCCTTACCTCTTAACCCGTTGTCTTTGTCTTAAATTCTGCTGGCTTCTTGAGCTTGCCATTGCTTAAAGCGTTGGGTTTCTGCTAAGAGGGGATTGAGTCCAAACCAGCGACCGCGATGATCTTGATATTCAAATACAAATAAACTGCGCAGGAGGGTTTGATATTCCCGTTCTCCTTTGAGATTTTGTTCTTGAACCACTTGAAAGAGTAACTCCCATTCATGATCGTCAACGGCTAAAAGTAGGCGATCGCGGGCTTCGCGAATGGCCCGTTCGAGAACTATATTACTAATCGGAGGGTCTTCTTCTTGGATACAGCGATACAAAATCCCCAATAAGTTCCTCGCATGACCTCCACTTACCCAACAGAGGCGATCAAGGCTTGCCGGTTCTTCAAAGATTTGGGTGACGAGTTCTAGGCGATGTTGAGGGAAAACATCGGGAAAAGCTCTAGCAAGTACCATTTGCCGCAGTAATTCCATACCACTGGTGCATACAGTTCCATCTCGGTTACAGACGGGAACCATGGGTAAGACTTTGGGATCGAGTCCTCCCCCCAGGCGGTTTTTTAGGGTTTCACAGTCATTGGAGAAGACGAGGGAAAGGGGGAGGGTGTAGACTAAATGGCAGTTGAGTTTTCGCAGTTGTTCGCCGCGATCGACAAACAGGTATTCAGGGAGCAGTCGGCCGGACGTGGAAATTTCCCGGTTTTCCACCCGGTCAAGATTGTCAATAATGACGACCAGACCTTTATATCCCCGGTGTTTGAGTTGGGAGATCGCCACACTCAGGACTTCATCATTGATGAATTGTAAGATGCGGTTAGTTTGCGGTTCTAGATACTGTCTCAGTTGCGATCGCAACTTGGGACTATCCATGGCTCTAGCGGTGATTTTACCAATCCCCACCGGCAACGAAACCTCAAATTCCCCTTCTGTACTGGCTTTGACTCCTGCGCCTAGAACTTCTGCTTCTCCAGAAACAATGACAGGGGTTTGTAAAAAATCCCAGATTTCATTGAGAAAGGACTTAAATCCTTTGGGTTGCAGTTCAATTTTTTGCTGTTCTAAAGTTTCACTCACCTGACGAGCAATCGCCAAGAGAATATCGGTAATATCGACATCATTTTCGTCTAAATCTTGGGTGGATTCAAAGTAAATGACATAAAACCCGTCGCCTTCGAGTTCTGATTGTAGGCGGGATAATTCTGTTGATTTACCACAGCCAATATGACCGGTAAAAAGCTGACAAGTTGGTTTGTTGGGAGACAAGCGAATAATGGTTCGTTTGAGAGCCTCAATAATTTTCCCCCCGCGCACTGAGCTAAAATCGATATAGTAGCGGCGATCGCCGATCCTGCCCATCATCAACGTTTTACTGGGATCGCAAGCATCAAAAAACTCTTGTAAATCGATGTTCATCCTAACTTTTTGGTTTTGAATAAAACACAGGATTTTTGGAAGAAAAATCGAGTTTTTTGCAAAACTCCTAAGTTCAGATCCTGAATCGACAAAAACTTTGCCTCATGTCAACGCTAACATATCTTTACGCTGAGGATCGCTATGGGACTCACCCCTCATTTCCATAGTCTTGATTCAAAACCGGGGCAAAATGTCTACCAGGGGAGCGAGAATGACTTCACCATTCACACGAACCTATCTACCAATGGCAGTTATGTCAATGAGGAAAATGCGATCGGCAGTGGTTTCATGGAGATCGTGACGATAAGTAATGCAGAAACAACTCATATTTTTGAGTTATATCCAAAAGATTGCGAGTTGTTCTTTCAACATTCAGGCGGGGAAGTTCTTGAGAAAAACATAACTTACTATTAACAGAGAAATTATGGATAGTTATGCATATTCGTCTTACTTGCAAGGCTCACTTAAAACCTAAAGGAGTGTCAAGGAAATAGTGAGTTTTTACTTATCTAAACTTATTGGATTGAGTAACACAGGTCGGGGGAAATCTAGTGGGTGGATGGGGAAGATAGGGAGAAACAGAATTGGTTTTTTGTTGGGGTTTTCATTTCTCCATTCCCCCATCCCAATCTCAGGATAGAGCTTTAAGTAAGGCTTCTCCCATTTCCCGACATCCGACTAACTTCTGTCCTTCAGACATGATGTCGCCCGTACGATAGCCTTGATTGAGAACGGTTTGCACCGCGTCTTCGATCGCCAGAGCCGCTTGAGGTTGGTTAAACGCATAGCGTAACATCATCGCCCCACTGAGAACTTGAGCGAGAGGGTTCGCCTTATCTTGTCCAGCAATATCAGGGGCCGATCCATGAACGGGTTCAAATACTCCAGGGCCCGATGCGCCTAAACTGGCCGAGGGTAACATGCCAATACTACCGGTTAACATGGCGGCGGCATCGGAGAGAATATCCCCAAATAAATTACCCGTAACCATAGTATCAAATTGTTTGGGCGCTCTCACCAGTTGCATCGCTGCGTTATCTACATAGAGGTGAGAGAGTTGGATATCGGGATACTCAGAAGCCATAGCCGTCACGCGATCGCGCCAGAGCTGCGAAACTTCTAAAACATTGGCTTTATCCACAGAACAGAGTTGACTCTTCCGTTTTTGAGCAATTTCAAACGCCACTTTCGCAATGCGATCGATTTCACCTTCGGTATAGGCCATGGTATTTACGCCCCGTTTTTGTCCCGTTTCGGTCTCAAAAAGGCCTTTGGGTTCGCCAAAATAGACTCCACCAGTTAATTCACGCACGACCATAATATCGACCCCTTCCACAACTTCTCGTTTCAGGGTGGAAGCATCAATCAGTTGGGGTAAAATAGTTGCTGGCCGCAGATTCGCAAACAACCCTAAACCCGATCGCAGACCCAATAGCCCGGTTTCCGGTCTTTGATGACGAGGCAAATTATCCCATTTATACCCCCCAATAGCTGCCAGCAAAACCGCATCACTTTGACGACAAGTGTTGAGCGTTTCTTCTGGAAGGGGACTACCTATTGCCTCGATCGCCGCACCACCGATGAGCGCTTCTTGAAATTTAAACTCTAAATTAAACTTGGAGGCGATCGTCTTCAAGACATCCACCATCACAGCGGTAATTTCTAGGCCAATGCCATCCCCTGGAAGTAACGTAATCCGGTAATGCTCAGTCATAAATGGGTTTTTCGTTGCTTAATACTTGTAACCTTCCAGTATAGCGCTCGTTTATTTATAAGAGGGTAAAAATACGTAATGTAGGGGTAAACGGCTGTTTGCCCCTACAGCAATGTCTCATTCTAAAATGAATCCACTCGATCTCTACTCAAGAAAAGGAGTTAGCGACTGGTTTCAAGATCAATAGCATCAGCCACCCTGGTTCCAGATAAGCTAACTTCCAGTTGTCGGTATAAGTCTTCTGCACTATGGAAGCCTTCAATACGATTTTGCACTCGACCTTGATTGAACAAAATTACCGTAGGCAATGTTCGCAGTCGGTAGGCATTGGCGAGTTTAAGGCTTTGATCGGCATTAATAGAAACCACTTTAATGGTTTGTCCCCATTCGGTTTGGATGCGATTTAAAACTGGGTTTAGCAGTCGGCAAATTCCACACCAGGGGGCCCAAAAGTTGACTAATACCGGGGTTTGAGCATCGAGGACTTCGTGACTAAAGGCGCGTTCACTGATTTGTACCACCATAATTATGCCGTTCTTAGTATCTGGATTTCTTATATTTGCTCTTGGGATCATGCTACACCGATTTGGGTTGGATTGAGCAACACAGTTTGGGGGAATAGGGAATCGTTTCTATTTCATCGCGTCCCTGAGTCCCCGTGTGTCCCGATCCCTCGATCCTCAACTCAAATGGGAACTTTAAGGGTGGCTTGCATGAGCCAAGGATGGGCCCACCAGAGGAGGGCAATAAAGAGAAGTACGCCGAGGTAGGACGGACGGAGAAATTCTTGGAGTTCTAAGGTTTGACGGCCTTGGATAATTGCCACAAATGGCATCACAGAAGTACGCTCTTTGGCTTCTAGAAAAGCTTTGCCATAGCGGTTGTACAGACGGCGATCCCCATTCCAGACAGCAAAGAGATGATGGAGAATTAAGCCGAGAGAGGTGATTAGGGTAAAGCTTGTGCCTAACCAGAGGGTATGGGCAATACACCAGATTACTTGACCAACCATTTGGGGATGTCGGGTGATGCGGATAATTCCGGTTTCGTAGAGATGAACTTCCGGTTTGGCGATCGCTGCAATTTCGAGTAAATTAAATGTGGCTGGATATAAAAATAGAAAAGAAATCGCTGACAAAATCCAAACGAGCGATCGGACTCCTTGCACTCCCTGCACTTGCCACAGTTGTATTCCATCATAGCGATGGTTGAAAAAGTAAATAATCAACACCACGGCAAAGGGAATGCTCACTAAGGCAAAGCCTACCCGGTACAGCCTTGCGCCAATTTTCTGTTCTCCCCAAGGTCTAAGGCTGGCGAGTCCGCTATGAGCGATCGCAAATCCGATCAGTAATCCTACCATTACCCAGTGGCTTGATGGCCAATTATCAATCATTACCATACATTTTTCTTACATCGATAAAGTTTTGATCATAAAAAAGTAGTTTTTGCTACCGTTATGATAAACTAGATAGCCAATAACAGAAACCATAGCCTCAGGCTAAAGCGTGATCATTTTTACTAGAAACAGGGTATCCTTGAATCTAGCAACAAATCACTGGTTGTCTTTGTTATTCTTTCACAATTTCTAACCATATGTTTTCAGTGTCTCCAGAATCCGAATCTTCAACATCTCGTCCGTTTCTTACCTGGCAGAGAATTATTGATTGGGCGCAAGATCACTATCGCACCCGCACCTTTAACAAGGATGATAAAATTCCTGTCCGTCCTGGTTTGCTCTATCTGGTACAGCGCGGTTCCGTTCGGCTGGTCAGCGCCCAGATTAGTGCATCCACTAAAACACCCAGTTTAGTCGCTCGGTTGAGTGCCAACAACGATCCCGATAATCTCAGTCCAGATGAATCCTTTTTAGGGTTCGTGGGAGCCGGTCAACCGTTTGAAATTGTCTCCCAATCTCCCTTTACAATTTCCAGTTATGCCCACGTGGATAAAACCACGGTTTTGTGGATGTATTGGCATGATTTGGATAATTGGCCCCATTTCCGTCGTGAAGTGATGGAAGCTTTCCGTTATCAAAATCAGCGTAAACTGTTGTGGCTGGGAACCATGGGTCAACGCCGCACCATCGATCGGCTGTTGGGCTTTTTGACCTTATTAATTGAAGAGTATGGTGAAGTGTGCGAACAGGGATATTATTTGCCTTGGACGCTCACTCATGCCCAAATTGGTAGCGCCATTGGTTCTACGAGGGTAACCGTTACTCGCTTAATGGGTAAGTTGCGCTCGAAAGGTCTGATTATTACGTTGGATGATAATCTGATTTGTCTTCCGCCTTCTAACCCTGACAGTTAGAAGATTAGGGCGAGACGCTCTAACTCGATCTAGAATTTCCTAACCCCATGTTCTACTCTTTTACAACTTGCCACCTCCGGGTTAGGAAATCATTCTGATTGAGGTTGGCTTTTGAGGATGAAGGATTAATCCAGGGGCTAGTTACAGGGGTTACTCGGACTCTAAAGTTTTAAAAAATACTTGTATGCCCATGAGGTTGCCTCGCGTTTAGCGCAGCAAATTCATCGATTTAATACAGTCACAACCCAATAGGGCGATCGCCGCGCCACTTTCTTCTACGGTAAAGTCAAGTAAGGGTTCTAGTTTAGATTCATCTGTATTGGCTTGAGCTTGAGCCACCCATCTTGAAGTCAGATAACCCCGATAGTCACAGGAAAAGCGATTATGCGATATCAAATTATTTACGATGGCAACTGTAATTTATGCTCGTCCTTGGTTCAGGTACTGGCACAATTTGACCAAGGGCAACGATTTACCTATAGTCCCATGCAAGACGAAGAAGCCTTAGTAAAATGGGGCATTACTTCCCAAGATTGCGAATTAGGGATGATTGTAATTGATACAGAATATCCCCAGCGTCGATGGCAAGGGAGCGAAGCTGCCGAGGAAATAAGTCGTTTATTTCCTGGAGGTGAGGCGCTGATCGGGGTTTATCGAGGGATACCAGGGGTTAAGGTAATGGGAGATCGCCTCTACGAACAAATCCGCGACCATCGTTATCAGTGGTTTGGTCAGCGAGAAACACTGTATTGGTGTAGTGGCGATCAAGGATGTTCAAGTAGCAGTTCAGAATTGGGTCAAGCAAAATGACCCAGACCAGCATATGATCGGATCGGACTTAAACACTAGATCGCAGTAAATCTATGGCTGTCTCCTGTCACTTCATTGTTGAAGGTAACCCGGTAATTGTCTACGCCAGTCGCAACGGCAATCCGAAGAAAGTTTTACCCAAATTGCAACGATTTTTAGATACCTTTGGGCAAGAGCGCGCCACCATGGGGGAAACAGTTCATACTCCTGAATGCCTCGTCGCCCAAATTATTGTTCGCTTTGGTTTTGAATTGTGTGAAGATGATTTTTCTAATTTGCGAGTGGGTTTAAACTACGATCCAGGTGTGGATTATCTTTACAAAGTTGGGACTAATTTTAAGATTGCCGTCCTGGAACCGTTAGATGCTTATCGCAAACAACCCAGTTTAGGGTTAGAAGGCTGTCAAGTTTTGACAGAAGAAACCGGGTTAGCCCATTAAAGGTTTTCTTTAAAACTCACCCCTGCCTTCTCCTGGGAGAAAACAGGGGTTGAGCGATTGAGCTAATCCAATTAAGACATCGCTTGAATCAGAAAATCAAAATAAGGAGCGGTTTCCTGAGCTTCATCCACACTCAACAGAGCTAAAGACGCTTCCTTCAAACAGCGCATGGCTTCTGCCATACCTGCCAAGGGTACGCCGAGGGAATTATACATTTCCCGCGCCCCCAAAACACCAATCTGGTCAATGGTCTCGGTACTACCATCAAGAACTCCATAGGTCACTAGACGCAAATACCAGCCATAATCACGGATACACTGGCTCCGTTCCCGTTGACCCGCAGCATTTCCGCCAGGTGCGATGAAATCGGGTCGTCTGCGCCATAGCTCTTGAGTGGCTTTATCTACGATCTTCTTTTCATTTTCCGTGAGAGTAGACGCAATCCGAGTGCGTTTTTCTCCGGTAGTTAAGAAGGCTTGAATATTTTGCAGTTCGCCTGCACTGGGATAGCGCAGTTCTTCGTCTGCATTGAGAATGATTTGAGTAACAACGCTCATGATTATGTTTGAGTCCCTATCCTAAACGGAATATCAATATCCTGTTAGTTTAACTATTGGGTGGGACACAAGGGAAGAGACCCTTAACAAGATGAAAACAGAATCGAACTGGAAACAAGGCCAAGTCGTAGAAATAGAGATTGCTTCCTTAAGCGATACGGGTGATGGAGTGGGACGGGTAGACAACCGGGTGGTGTTTGTACCGAATACGGTTCCAGGCGATCGCCTGAATGTTCGGTTACTCTATGTTAAACCTCAATTTGCCAGAGGAGCGATCGAAGAACTTCTTGAACCTTCACCCCATGGCCTTCGTCCCGCTTGCATCGTTGCGGATAAATGCGGAGGATGTCAATGGCAGCATATTCGCTACGACTTTCAACAACAAGCCAAACAAACCCTAGTCACTGAAGCTTTAACCCGGATTGGCAAATTGGCCGATCCTCCCGTTACTCCCATTATCGGCTCTCCTCAATCCTTTGGCTATCGCAATAAAGTCTCCTATCCTCTCGAACTCTCGGACATCGGCATCTTCAAAGCCGGATATTACCAAAAAGGAACCCATAAACTCATTAACCTTAACCAATGTCCCGTACAGGATGAGCGTTTAAATCCCCTATTGGCAACCCTCAAAGAAAGCTTCGATCTGGCTCACTGGTCAGCCTATGATGAGAAGAACCACCAAGGACTCCTGCGCCACTTATGTCTGCGCATTGGTCAACGTACGGGAGAAATTCTCATTACCCTAGTCGCCACAAAACGCCGGTTACCCGGTTTAGCGACTCATAGCCAGAACTGGTTAACTCACTTTCCTGGGGTGGTTGGGGTTTGCCTTAATGTGAATCCTCATAAAACCAATCGCATTTTTGGAGACCAAACTTTTTCTATTGTCGGACAACCCTATGTGCGCGAGCAATTTGCTGGCTTAACCTTCCATTTGGGGGCAAACACCTTTTTTCAGGTCAATACAGAAGCTGCTGAAGCCTTGCTAGAGACAATCCTCGAGCATTTGAATTTACAAGGTACAGAACAAGTTGTTGATGCCTATTGTGGTATTGGCACATTAACCCTACCTATTGCTCGTCAAGTGCAGCAAGTTTTAGGTATAGAAGTCCAAGGAGAAGCGATTCAACAAGCCAGAGAAAATGCTCAGTTAAACCAGATTGAGAATGTAGCGTTTCAGGTGGGCAAAGTTGAGGAGCTTTTACCCCAATTAGACCATAAACCCGATATTGTCTTACTCGATCCACCCCGTCAAGGCTGCAAACCTGAAGTCTTGCAAACTTTATTAACCCTCCGTCCGGCTCGTCTGGTTTATGTGAGTTGCAAACCAGCAACTTTAGCGCGAGATCTTCAAATTCTTTGTGAGTCTGGAAGCTATCGTCTAACACGAGTACAACCGGTTGATTTTTTCCCGCAAACGGCTCATGTGGAAGCGGTGGCATTTTTAGTGAATAATGAATAATTAAATCATTGCCTGTAGATACTCTCTTGGAGGTCAAGGGGCGGGTTTACCTAGATCCACAATAGGCACCGATAGCCTCTCCGAATCTGTCCCTATTTTTAATTTTTAATTGAATCTCCGCTTTGGTACTACAATGCAGCCAACCTTTAAACATTTATGGTTGCCTCACCTAGAACCATAAATTAGGATCTACACTCAATCACGTAAACTCAACATTTAAGTAAGGGTCACATCATGGGAGATAATGGGCGAACAACGGTTGGTATAGTTGGTGCTTCCGGTTATGGAGGTGTGCAATTGGTGCGGATGTTGTGCGAACATCCAAACGTGGATTTGGTTTATTTAGGAGGTGATAGTAGTGCGGGTAAATCCTATGGCGATATTTACCCCCATTTGGCTCATCGAGTTAATCTGACGGTGGAACCCGTTGATATTGATACGATCGCCTCGCGCTGTGAGGTGGTATTTTTAGGATTGCCTAATGGGTTAGCGTGCAAAATAGCGCCCCAACTGCTGGAGAGAGGGTGTTTAGTTCTAGATTTATCCGCCGATTATCGGTTGACGGATATGGAGGTCTATAAGACTTGGTATGGGAGTGAAGACCGGGCTGATTATGAGGTATTATCGAAGGCGGTATATGGCTTACCGGAAATCTACCGCGATCGCATCCCCCATACGAATCTGATAGCTTGTCCAGGATGCTATACAACCAGTAGTTTACTGGCGATCGCTCCCCTACTCAAGCAAGGATTAATTGAACCCGATACCCTCATTGTTGACGCTAAGTCGGGAACATCGGGAGGGGGAAGACAAGGTAAAATCAATCTCCTTTTAGCAGAAGCAGATAGTTCTCTGGCCGCCTATGGGGTGACCCGTCACCGCCATACCCCAGAACTCGAACAAGTGTGTAGTGATTTAGCTGGCCATGAGGTTAAGTTGCAATTTACTCCCCACTTGATTCCTATGGTACGAGGAATTTTAGCCACAGTTTACGCTACTCTCCGCGACCCTGGTTTAGTCCGAGAAGATATACGCACGATTTACAGTGTATTCTATCAAAATTCCCCTTGGGTGCGGGTTCTGCCCAATGGAACTTATCCACAAACGAAGTGGGCTTGTGATACTAATCTTTGTTATCTCGGCTTAGAAGTGGATGCGCGCACTAATCGGGTGATTGTTATGTCGGCAATTGATAATCTGATTAAGGGTCAAGCCGGACAAGCTATTCAATGTCTGAATCTGATCAAGGGTTGGCAGGAAACCTTGGGTTTACCCAAGTTAACCTTTTATCCCTAATAGCAATCTCTCCTGGAGAGGTAAGACCAGGCAAGGGGCTGGGGGGCCCCTTGTTGAGCAACGGGTAACGGTTTGAGGGAGAGTGAAGACACTCTCTATTGCAATAGTATCTATTGCTAGAGTGCCTCAAAACATTAACCGTCCCAACTTGATGAGTTCGCTGCTATACTAATCAATTTCAATCGATTGGGGGCCAGAAGTGCTATTGGTCTCGGTTTCTGGAGTGCTGATTTGTTGATCGAGCCAGGTTTTAATGGGATCTTCAGATAAGTTGAGTTGCAAAAGACCCGAACAGAATCCGCCAAAAAACGCTACGGGTTGTTGGGTGAGTTCCTGAAAAATCGGCGTGAGTTGATCGAACATGGTTCAAGAAGAATAGGCTGTATGGTGCTATTGGGATTTTAGCGTGTTGTTTACCAAAATTTACAAATTCCCACCCCAGCCTATGACTTAGGGGTAGCGCTATCCGTTATCTTTCTGATATACTTTCTAAGGAATTGACCAAATCTATGATGTAATTACGGTCTAAAATAAATTCCTGCGATCGCCCCCCTTCCTGTCTGTGACTTGTTCTTTGCCATAGGGAGGAAGAGTGGTTCGGTTTTGCTTGGGTATGATTCGATGTTCTGCGAGTCATGATTGATCCTGAAGTCTTATGTTATAGGGGAATTTTGAACGAATGAGACTTCTTCGTTGAAAACCTTCCTATCTATTTAGTCTGACTGATTGGGGCTGTCAATGACCAAACTTGTAAAATAGGTTTACGAGATTGCAGGACTAATATAGCGCTTCGCGCTAGGGAATAGGGAATAGGGAATAGGGTTGTGGTACATGGCTTTGAGCCTTTAAGGCTGTACACCATAACAGCGCGAAGCGCTGTATCAGGGAAAACTGACAATTTTTCAAGATCTCAACTCATCGGGATCAATTCCTAACTGCTGTAAGCGCTCGCGTAAGTGTTCAATTACCTCTTCAGCGTCATTCGCTCGTTTTTGTTGGAGATCGCGTTCGGCTTCAGCATCATTCGCTCGTTTTTGTTGGAGATCGCGTTCTAATTCAGCAGCATCAGCTCTTTGGCGTTCAAGTTCCTTATCGAGCCGCTCCCGCTCTGCTTCCAACCGTTGGCGCTCTTTTTCCAAATGTTGGCGATCGCGCTCTTGCACCACATCCAGATAGGTTCCTAAGCGCTCTCCATTAGCTGTTAATAACCGCAACTCTCCCGAAACGGTGGTAAAACTCACGCCTAACCTTGGACTTTTCCAGCCCTCCATTGGCGTAATTTTCTCCAATACTTCCCCTCTTCTTAACCACCCTTCTAGTCTATTTCCTTTGGGGTTGTAAGCATAATACTCTTCTACTCCATGGGTTTGATAAAACTCAAATTTTTTAGCCATTGATTCCTTGCTATTACTCGGAGATACGATCTCAAATACCACTTGAGGGGCAATATTGTTCTCTTCCCACTGCATATAAGATGGACGGTCTTTTTTTTCGACTCCAAATACTACCATCACATCTGGAGCTTGTCTGGAAGGTTCTTCCTGATTCTCTATTTCCTCTGAGGAGAGTTGCACGGGATACCAAAATAAATCTCCAGCTACAAACACATCGGGGATGTCTTTAAATAGAGCATCCAAACCCCCTTGGAGCATCATAATTAAACGAAATTGTATTGTATTTTCACCCACTGGCTGACCGTCACTTTCTGGATAGAGGGAATCTTCTTCCATGAATGGGGTTGCTCTTTTGTGTACCATTTCATGAGAGCCTCAAGCTTTTCTCTCCGTTTATTATACTAATTCTAGCGGAGTTTGATATAAGGATTGAATCATGATAGAAAGTTTATTTATTTCCCATGGCGCTCCCGATGTGTTGTTACATCAGCTACCTGTTGTCGAGTTTTGGCGATCGCTCTCTTCCCAAATTCTCACCCCTAAAGCCATTTTAGTGGTTTCTGCCCACTGGACGACTTCTGAACCAGTCGTTAGTGCTGTACCCCATCCGGAAACGATATACGATTTTCGTGGATTTCCGCCCTCTTTATCCGAAATAGTTTATCCTGCTCCAGGCGCACCTGAATTAGCCCATCAGATTGTACAGAATTTGCATCAAGACGGTATCGCTTGTCAGGTTAGCGAGCATCGAGGATTAGATCATGGGGCTTGGGTTCCCTTATCCTGTATCGTTCCAGAGGCTCAGATTCCAGTTACCCAACTCTCGATTCAACCCCACCGAGATCCAGCGTATCATCTGGCGATTGGGCGATCGCTCTCTTCTTTAAGATCTCAAGGCATTCTAATCATTGCGAGTGGCTCAATGACTCATAATTTAAGCTATTTTGGCCAATATCCTCTCGATGCTGAACCTCCCCTATGGGTACAAGACTTCGATTGGTGGATGGAAAAGACGCTTCAAGAAGGAGACTTAGAGCGCTTAATTCATTATCGTCAACTAGCTCCCTATGCCGTTGAAAATCATCCCACTGACGAACATCTACTGCCTCTATTTGTCACCCTAGGAGCAGCGGGCGAACCGGTGAGAGCTAAATCCTTACACTCTAGTTTTACCTATGGTGTTTTGAGTATGGCTGCCTTTGGTTTTTAAATAGAGAAAAAGATGACAATGAGGCGGGTTTTAATAGGATGAGAATCTGTTCTTTTGAAGAAACTTGGCACTGAGGAACATTTTCTATCCTGAGGTGTCTTTACAAGGAGTGGACATCAGGTAAGGAGTTTGGCAAATTGAGACCCATGCCCCCCATTTTTACCAAAGCAAATCTCAAAAAATCGGTTACTATTCTATTACTCTTATTGGGCGTTTATGTGACTGGATTAGGGGCTTGGATTAAACTTCAAACCACGTTGGCGCTGGGCGAATCTCCCCAACCAGAAGCGATTTTAATGTTGGGAGGAAATCACGATCGCGAACCCTTTACCGCTCAATTTGCTGCCGAGCAAGAGTATCCCTTGGAAATTTGGGTGTCTTCTGGTGTTGGGCGAAAACAAGCAAGCCAAGCGTTCCAGGCTGCTGGGATTCCGGAAGAACGGGTTCATTTGGATTATCAAGCGGTGGATACCGTAACTAATTTTTCGACATTGGTGGATGATTTGAAGTCAGATAATATTCGCCATGTGTATCTGATTACGTCGGATTTTCATATGCCCCGATCAAAGGCGATCGCGACAATTATTTTAGGGAGCCAAGGGATTACCTTTACGCCCATAGAAGTGCCGTCTTCAGATGATGGAGAATCCCCGCTTAGTATTGCCAGAGATGTGAGCCGCTCGATCTTATGGACTTTAACGGGGCGCACTGCGGCTACGCTTAATCCCCAGTTCCATAAACTGCGTGCCCAGAATCTGAAACAGACTGAAGCTCTATAATACTTAATGATTAATACAGCGCTTTGCGCTGTTATAAGGGACAGTGTTGAATCCTCAAAGCTATGTACCAAAAGCCTATTCCCTATTCCCTATTCCCTATTCCCTAGCGCAAAGCGCTATAATTGTTGACTAGGGCTTGGGCGCGATCGGAACGGCGTAACACTTCCAAATCTTCTGCGTCTAATTCTACGGGAATTCCACTGCGAATGAGTTCAGCAAAATTTTCATTGGGAATCATGATGCAAAGGGCATACATGCGTCCTTTTCCGGTGTTTTCAATCACATGAGTTCCGGTGGGCGGCACCATTAAACTATCGCCGGCTTGAATGCTGACTACTTTACCGTCACAATAGGCTAATCCTTCTCCTTTTAAGATATAGCGCTTTGCGCTAGGGAATAGGGAATAGGCTTTTGGTACATAGCTTTGAGGATTCAACACTGTCCCTCATAACAGCGCAAAGCGCTGTAAATGTCCCCATTGCGGATACGAAGCCGACCGAGATGAAAATGCGGCAATTAATATCTTAAAATTGGCGCTCAAACAATTATCAACTACCGTCGGGCAGACGGAAAGTAACGCCTCCCGAGAGAATCCCCTCTGTTTGGA
>NZ_JAGHZH010000066.1:0-5749 GCF_017746885.1 Roseofilum sp. SBFL
GGTGAGAGATATTTTTAGGGGTTTTGGGAGGGGTTGCCAGTTCTCTCAGGGAACTCCTTGAATTTCTCTATGAATTCTATAGAAAACTCTAATTACTATCTAACTCATTCAACCTATTTCTTGCACCTTATTTTTTACGGTATTATGGTGAGTTTAGGTGCAAATCAGGTGTAGTGCCACTTTTGGGATGAGGAGGTTGTGGGTTTTCATCCCGCCATTCCTAGGCGAGAGTCATAGCATGTAATTTATGAAGTTAAACTGGGGTGCTAGGATTCGAACCTAGGAATGGCGGGACCAAAACCCGCTGCCTTACCGCTTGGCTACACCCCATTGGCTTTACCTTTGATATGATAACCTTAAGTGCTAGGGGTTTGTCAAGGGTTTGACTGAAAAATTCCCCCAATTTACCCGAATTTCCCCTGTGGGAGTCCCTGAATCTGTACGTGATGAGGCAACCGTGTTGTTCACAACTCCGCCATCTCCCCCTAAAATCCTCGCCGTTGATGACAGTGCGATCGTCCAAAAATCGATTCAAAATGCACTCCAAGATCAAGGAGTAGAGGTTTTAGTCGCTGATAATGCTGTAGATGCCTTAAATTTAATTTATAACGAATCCATCGCTGTTCTTTTACTTGATGTTTCTATGCCAGGGGTTGATGGTTTGGAACTGTGCCGTACCATTCGCAGTATCCCTGAGTTTCAATCTCTGCCGATTGTGATGGTGACTGCGCGGGATAGTCCGTTTGATAAAGTCCAAGGGCAACTTGCTGGGGCAACCCAGTATCTGACTAAGCCTTTTGATTCCCAAACCATACAAGGTATTGTCCAAGGTTTTATCGATCAAAGAAAATCAAGGTAAAGGATTTAGTCCTTTACCTTTATAAGTCAACTCTGCTGGTAAAACGCTACTAACTTTTAGTGGTTTGCGTTGCCAGCAGTTCTTTGAGTTTTTCCAGATCCGCAGCCCAACGAGGATCGGGTTGAATGGAACCCGTATCTTGGCTGGGGCTAGAGGTGCTTTTCTTGGACTTATTTTTCTTACGGTTTCCACCACCGCTTGAACTGGCAGTAGGAGCGCTAGAGGCTGCCCCACCTTCTGCGCTGCCCCCCTCTTTACCTTTGTTCCGAGGCTGGGCTTTCTCGATCTTAAGGGGACTTTCTTTGAGCAGATAACCATTAAATTGCTCAATAATTTGATCGGCTTGCTCTTCATTTTTGACCGTGACAAACCCAAATCCGCGACACTTACCGGTCTTACGGTCTGTAATGACCTTAGTGGAAACTTTGGGTTCTGTTTCAGCAAAAATGGCTTCTAGCTCTTGCTTTTCCGTTTCTTTCGGTAAGTTACCAACGTATAACCGAACAGACATTGATAAGACCTCCCTATTTAGTCTGAGTTGACATAGATATGGCATGACCTAGCGTCCTGAACACCGAGCTGGCATTCAGTAGACTGAGGATGATGGGTAAACACAGCAAAATATTCACCTCGTTGGTAAACCTTTACTATTAGGATTGGGTTAGGCATCACGTTGCTCATTGAGTCTCATGGCAGGCTTTATCGATTCCGAAGACTCGGAAAAGGAAGAGCCAGGTTTTCCCTTTGGAGTCACTGTAAATTTTCCGGGTATTCCTATCGCTATCGAGCACATATTTATATTTTTTAGGTGGCTCTACCATGTTTACTTCATGCCATATTTAACCTATCACGTTTTGGCAGATGGAGCTACCCAAAACTCAATTATTTTATCCTTAAGTCCAGGATTTTGTCATCCCCTTGTTCAGAAATTTTCTTAATCCTATGGCTAACAGATAGTAAAAACCAGCCGCATAACCGGCTGGTTAACTTGCTGTGTTGGGAGGAAGAACACATGATTCCAAAGCAGCCCACCTTGCACTTGCGTTGTCGATCGCCAGGTTGATTGACTGTTCTGGCTTGAGCCTTCTTGTTAAGAAATGTAACACATAAATTGAAATCTCGCAAAATTTCTTTACATTAGGTCTGAAAAACCAGATAAGCCCCCCAAAGTCCAAAGGAGATCGCCAGTAAAGACAGGAGTAGGGGATGATAGCTATTGGCTTGTAGTTGCGATCGCCCCTCCAAATAGGCCAAATCTATAGCCACATCAGCCCCCCGATGCAACCAGCCCCCCACCTTCACAGACTGACCGATCAAATCTTTGGGGCAAATAGGGTTAATCCCCCAATCCCCAAAAATACTCGCACGGGGGCAATGGCGTAAACGAATCAACCCCGCAGAAGTGTGTAGCATTAACGTCTGTCCTAAACCATTATGAACCCCACGCCGTCCCAAGAGTTTGCCCTGTAACCGCATAATCTGGCGTTTTTGAGGAGTTAAAGTAGCGTCGATTTGGAACTTAGCGAAGGATTCTGAGCGATCGATGCGCTGAGCCTGGAGGGGACGCACTTCCGGATAATAGCGATTGATCTGAAGCATTAGGATCAGGCTCAAACTAATGAAATAACAAGCGGTGATTAAATCCCCATCCTGATCTTGGGAGAGCCAAACCAATTGACCCACATAGAAAAAATAGGCGATCGCTCCCACCAGCATCAACACCAGACGAAACCCGATCCCCACAATGAACGCTTGACAGAGAGAGCGAGGGAATAGAGGGAGACTATTATTAACAAAGATCGAAGTGGCAACAATCAAATTAATCGCCGTTTTCAGCCATTCAGGTAAAGTTGAAGGTAAAGAGAGCCGAATGGGAGAGGAAAAGGGCAGACGTAACTCGGTTTCTAAACTGAAATTCATCTGGGTGGTTAGCCATTGGGTAAAATCTGACGATAAAGAGAAGCGACGAGGAGGGATAAACGGTAAATCCAACTCCGTTTCTAAGCGGAAAAATCGGGCTAAATCCGTTAACCGTTGCAGGCGATCGCCCAATCGTCCATGACTACTCAGTAGGGTAACTCCGTAGCGATAGAGATTGTGTAAATCCCATTGCAGAACACTTTCAAAGGGTTGATTCGGGGTTAGATTACCGATCGCGATCGCCTGTTCCACCCCTAGGGGAAGCAAGAGATCGAAGCGTTCTACAACTTCCGGCACAGTAGATGTCTGCATAATTCCCCTGTGCCAACTTTGTGCCAGTTTCAACAATCCACGGGTAAGTGCATTCGGGTCTCCGGTGAGACTTACTGCGCTGGCATCACTATAAAGCAGTCGCCATCGAGAGAGCAGCAGTAAGGGCAGACGGAACAGATGATAGTAGGTATAACTGAGATTTGCTAAGAGAGTAGATAAGCCTCTGACGATTAGTTCTAGCAGAGGGATATCCAGGCGATCGGCCAAACGCTCACCTAACTTAGAGACTGACCAATATAGAGTATAGGGAAGTTGCAGGAAACAGACACAAGCTGAAAGCAAGAGAAAATCCCAGTTCAGAATGTGAGCCAGTTGGGTTGCGTAAAAGATAGCGAGTTCATCATCTTCCAAGCGATCGAGCATTCCCTGAGAAATAACCACATGACCGGTAGGGCGCAAGTGACCGATCGGGTATTGGATATATGTAAAAATTAGGGGCAACGAAGTGGGTAAAATACCCAGTGTAGGTTGGGGAAGTTTCCGTTGACGACAACAGCGTTGAATTAGGGTCGCTGATTCTGGCCGGATGGTTTTGAGATGCTCTAGGTTTAGGGGTTCTAATTCATACCCTTTTTTGAGCAGGACAGAGAGCAAAACTGGAGAAGCGATAAAAATTAATAATGAGAAGATGAATAGGAATAACGTGGGGTCTTGATAGAGAATTTGCCAAGGGCTGAGAAAGGGCAGTTTCAAAAGCAGGTACTGGACAAGGGAAAAGCTGATCTCAATGACAGTCACCATCCAGCCAAAAAAGGCGATCGCCGTTATTCCTTGCAAACCCCATAACCAACGAATATCCGATCCCAGTTTCGAGGTTTTCGGGAGAGTGCCCCATCGTTTAGCACGTCCAGCGTTTTTCCAGGTTCTCACTTCTGGGGCAGTAGAAGGAACGGACAGACGGTTATTGGGTTCTTTCACTTCCGTTTTGGGAGCCTGAGGAGCAGAAACGGGTAAAGCATCTGTGGGATCGTCGGGAGACATGGTCTTGGATGGCTCCAGATCGGGGAACTGGCGCTTGAGTTTAGGTAAGGTTTTTTTCGCCCAGTTTTGGAACGGTGCATCGGGGCTGTAGATGAGCAACTGGCATAAATTAAGTGCTTGTTGCCCTTGACCCACTTTACGATAAGCAATAACTAATCCCTGTTGAGCGCGTCTTTTGCAAATGCCCTCTGATTCATTGGTATAAACGCCGTTTAAGTGGGCGATCGCGAGATCGTACTCTTGACGCTTGAGTGCTGCTAACCCCGCCGTTAAGGAAGGGCGTTGTGGGGGTGGTGATGACATATAGGAGGTGATAGTAGGCCATTGAGAGTGATAGCAGCAAGAATATCTCCCCCTATTCCTTATCTTCGCTGTCGAAGGGTATAGGCATAGGGTACGGTTATCCTTAACTCAATCTATGCTAATCTAACGCCAGTTTGGGTATCGGGAAGAGCCTAGAGGCGATCGCTAAAAGAACAGTTTTTTAGAGAAGAACAGGTGTATGTATTTCTCAAGTCCACTCCTCAAGAAGGGTGATAGATTTTCATCATTGCCTGAGTGCCCAATTCTCCCCCATTATCTAGCTTCTCAACACTCTTAAAATGCTGATTGGCTAACTCAGTACCTGGGAAATCTTCGGCTTCAATCATTTCTAAAACCAAGCGTAAATCTTTTAAGATATGCTTAATGGCGAAACCAGGAGCAAAATCAGACTGATTAATTTTAGGGCCGAGATTGGAGAGCGCCCAAGAGCCAGCCGCACCACCCCTACAAACTTCAACGATTAAATTGGGATCGATCTTCTGTTTTTGGGCCAGTTTTATGGCTTCGCATAAACCGATGAGATTGGCCGAGCATAAGACTTGATTACAGAGTTTAACCGCTTGTCCACTGCCAACCGGGCCGCAGAGATGGATGGATTTTCCCATGACTTCAAAGAAGGGTAAGCATTCGTTAAAATCAGCTTCACTACCTCCGACCATAATTGTTAATGTGCCGTTTTGTGCCCCAATATCTCCCCCAGAGACGGGAGCATCTAAAAATCGGAGTGATTTAGTGGATAAGGTTTGGGCGATCGCCTGAGCGGCATTGGGGCCAATGGTACTCATATCCACCACCAGAGTCTCTGGTCTCGCCCATTCTGCCACACCGCCCGGGCCACATAGGACTTCCTCCACATCGGGGACATCACCCACACAGGAGAAAATCACATCTGCTGTAGCTACAGCTTCTTGAATGGAGGAAACGATCTCTACACCTGCTTCTAGAGCCGTTGTTATCTCTGGGCGATCGGGGGTACGATTCCACCCTTTAATCGGATATCCGGCACGAGCCAGGTTAGCACTCATAGGCCCGCCCATAACTCCAAGTCCTAAAAAAGCGAGTTGTTGATTCATGGTTTGTGTTGTATGGAACTACGAATTGACATACTCACCGGGCTGAAGCCACGGTGATTCTTAACGCTTCACTGACTGATGCTACCGAAGTAGTCTTACTCTGTCTCTGCGTCCGTTTAGAGTCTCCCAATGCCCTATGGCGACTTCGTTCTATGTTTTTTGCTGCATTCTCATCTCGGTCGTGTTCAGTGCCACAATTTAGGCATCGAACCAACCGAATTTTTAGATCGAGCTTGCCCCATTTGTAGCCGCACTTAGA